>JAUNSQ010000026.1:6458-13797 GCA_030539135.1 Synergistaceae bacterium
TTCGCGGCCTGAAGTTCTTCGTTGACCGTCTCAAGTTCGCCGATCGTGGCCTTCAAGTCATTCTGAGAATGCTGGAGTTCGTTTTCGAGGTCGGATATACGTCTTGCCGCCGTCTTGTCTATGTCGTATTTTTCGGTAACGCCCTCGGCCTCTATAGTCTTGTGCTCACTGCAGAGCAGAGCGACAAGCCCGCTCGGCATATCCTTATAGCCATTCAGCGGCTGTACCGTCATGTCGACATGGTGCGCCACTCCCTCTGAGGAACCAACTGTGACATCGGTATAAGTGACAGGTACGCCCTCTGTGCGGCAGCGATTGAGCGCTGTTGATACGGCTAGGCTTAGGTCGTCGTTAATGAGGTTGAATATATTGAAACTCGCCTTGCCGGGGGCGATATGCAGAAATTCTCCATAATTTCCGAAGAAATGCAAAACGTCGTTATGTTCGTTCAGCACGACTGCCGGCGGGAGGAACTTCTCAAGGAAGTGCGTGTATATGACCTCCTGAGAGGACGCGTCCTCGTCGCGCGACTGCATGGTGGAGGACGTATGCGTCACGGGCTGAAGCAGCGGAGCTGTGAATGTCGAGGAGATGCCATCTGGAATCTTTCCTTCGCCGACATGCATGTAGATCTTCTCCGTCGTGCAGACTGGACGGAACACATCTGAGAAATCGCTCGCCGTTTCGCTCTTGCCAAGGAAGAGATAGCCTCCGTCTTTCAGCGCGCTGTTAAATATTGAGAACAGCGTCTTCTGGAGTATCGGCTGGAAGTAGATAAGAACGTTTCTGCAACTGATGAGGTCCAGTTTGCCAAACGGCGGATCCGTAAACATGTTGTGCGGCGCAAAGACTATCATCTTGCGAAGTTCTTTGCTTATGCGATATTGGTCGCCCTTCTTTATGAAATATTTCAACAGGCGGTCAGAAGATACATCGTCAATGATGCTCTCATTATAGAGACCTTTACTCGCCGTATCGACCGCCTTCGTATCGACGTCCGTAGCGAATATCTTGACCTCGCGGCGCAGGTTTTGCTCCTCAAGAGCCTCGTGGAAGAGTATAGCGATGGAGTACGCTTCCTCGCCTGTAGAGCATCCGGCTACCCAGACACGTATCGTATCAAGGTCGCTCGTGCGCGAAATGATATCATAAATCGCCTTATGTTTGAGTTTCTCAAAATACGGGGCGTCGCGGAAGAAGTTTGTGACGCCTATCAGTATTTCTCTTCCGAGTACGCGGGCTTCATCATCGTTTGACTCCAGCATATCTACGAAATCACCGAGGTTGTTCTTATGCGTGACGACCATCCTGCGCTCAATGCGGCGAGTAACTGTCGTGCGTTTGTAATGCGTATAGTCTATGCCGCACTGTTTCCTGAGTATCGCGTAGATGCGGGCAAGCTGTTCCTCGTCTGAGAATATCTCCGTACTCTCCTCCGGCTGTATGACCGTTGGATAGTTGCAGAAGTTCATTATTTCATCCGCGATCTCCCTTGGAGTAAGGACGAAATCTGCCAGACCTGTGTTGATAGCGCTCTTAGGCATTCCGTCAAACTTGGCGCTGGAAGGATCCTGTACGATAACGAGTCCAGCCTGTTCCTTGATGACCTTGATGCCGCTCGTTCCATCTGAACCTGTTCCTGAAAGCACGACCGCGATAGAACGCTCTTTCATCTCCTCGGCCAGCGAGGCAAAGAATATATCTATCGGGTGGTTTATGCTGCCATGGACATATTCTTTTAGGAAAAGTTTCCCGTCGCGGAGAACCATATTGTTTTTAGGCGGGATGAGGTAAACATGATTTGGAAGCACCACCATCGCATTTTCCGCCTGAAGGACCTCCATCTCGGTATGCTTGCCAAGTATCTCAGCAAGCAAGCTCTTGTAATCAGGCGACAGGTGCTGGATGACGACAAACGACATATTGCTCCCGCTCGGCATGCTGTCAAAGAACTGCTGCAGAGCTTCCAGGCCTCCGGCAGACGCGCCAAGACCTATGATCAGTTTGGTCGCGCTTGTTTCAGAACCCTTTACTTTCTTCGTACTGGTCTTACTTTTTGCTTTCGCCATTTCTGATGCCTCCTCATGTATAATTCTTACTTATCTTCAATATATTTCGTGTAAAACCCACTTATTGGCATTGGCTTCCCGTAGAAATACCCCTGCCCATAAATACAGCCGGATTTTAAAAGAGCGCTTACTATCTCCTCTGATTTTACACCTTCCGCGACACATTTGAGATTATTTTTTGCACATGCGTTAATTACGCTCTCAACAATCGAACTACTCATAGAATTATACATAAAACTATTGATTAATGACATATCGAGTTTTACGGTATCGAAATCTACATTTCTCAGCGTCTGCAAACTGGAATATTCCGACCCTAAGTCGTCGAGCGCGAACCTAAAACCCTGTTGTCTCAGGCCCTCCACCGTCCTGTACATCGTACCGGGGTCGCTGTTTCCAATCGATTCTGTGACCTCTATCTCGACAAGGTCCTCTGGCACGTCGTATCTGCTGCGTATTGCCAGCGACGATGCAAGCACCGTATGAGACATCAATGTCTGGCGTGAAAAGTTCACAGATATTGGGACAGGCTTGCCCCCATGTGATATCCACTCCTGCAGCGCGGCAAACACTTGGTCGAGGACGTGATAATCCAACTCGCGTATCAACTCGGCCTTTTCTAATCTATCAATGAACTCAGACGGCAGTATTATGCCGCCGTTACTGCCACGGAGCCGTGAAAGCGCTTCCGCGCCGGTAACTTTGCCCGTCCTCATATCGACCTGCGGCTGCAGATAGACAAGAAAGCGTCCCGACGACAGCGCGGTATGAAATTCTTCGGAAACATTGTCAGCCTCCGCGCGCGCTTCATGCGCGTATGGAGGTTTTTTTACTCCGCTGTGAGCCTGAGTTTCTGCTTCCTTAAGCAATTTTCTCACAGATATACCCTCGTCTGACCATGCCTCGCCAAATACAAAACCCTTCGGATAACGACGCTGCATTATGCTGCGTATCCGCGAAGACTGCGCGAGGAACGCTTCCTCCGACATATTGACTGATATGACGGCAAACTCCTGACCCGATGTGCGGTATATACTAGCTTTTCTGCAAACATCGGAGAGGGTCTGGGCCGCGAAAACAATCATTTCATTGCCATATTCTATTCCCTTTGTGCGGGTCATATTATGCAGAGCCGTTACCGACACATATATGCCTCCGACAGAATGATAAGCGTCAGGGTTGAATATCTGCAGAGCGCTGTTGTAGCTGGAAGGGTCCGGCAACCCTGTCAGCTCGTCGCGGCCCGTTATCTTCATGCCTCCCGAATCCACTCCAAAACGGGAACGTTCGTGCATAAGCATAGGAATAAGGGCATTCGGGAGCGCGACATCCGTCATACATTTCTTCGGATTTTCGATGCATAGAAAACCGTGGACCTTGCATTCAAGTATTATTGGTATGAGTATGAAATGCCACCCATTATTTCCTCTGTGAGCGTTCTCAAGCACACTCTTAGTGTCGCCTAGGATAATGGGTTTTGCTAGGATGAGCGCGCGCTTAAGTATCGGCAGTTTCTTAAGCGACACGCCAGACACGTTGCGCAGCGTGCTCACCTTTCCCTCCGCTACCCATTCGTTCTGCATAGTAGCGGTAGAATTGTCGTCGAGCAGCGCGAGAGTATAGACCCTCTGCGCGTCATAATATCTGCCCAGCACGGCAAGTACCTTGTTCGCAGAAACATCATAATTATCGGCCGATAGCATAGCCGACATACATTCGCTCATTAACTCCTTTTCCGAGCCAAACAGCGGGCGGTTCAGCTCCTCAACGTCCACAGCGACAAATGAATTATCGTCGAGGTCTTTGCCAGATATTCGAAAAGCGTCAACATATTGTTCAAAAGAACTCACAACGTCGGTCTCTGTATTTCTGTATGAGCTGCATATCTGCAGGGCCTGGGAGCGCATACCGGCAAGCCCCGCCCTGCGAGCCCTCTCCGTCGCTATGCCGCATACTATCTTAAGCTGGTTCTCCGCCTCAACAGATTTTGTATCTTGCCGGACACGCGCGACCGCATCGTTTATCTTCTCCCTCATCCATTCGTTCGACAGAGAATCAGGGCAGAATACAAAGAAACTGTCATCGCCATAACGCCCTATTATGCAGTCTTTGTCAAGCAGGATGGAGATATACCGGCCAAAATACATAACCTCCACGCCTGCATTTACAGTACCGACCTTAGCGCGCAGACTAGGCAGCCCTGTCAAATGTATGATCGCCAGCGAGAAGAGCTTATCCGACGCGCTTGAGTTGCGCATCAAACTATCGATGAGCTTTTCTGCCGTCTCCTGTGTGTAAAGATGAGATACAGGATCCCTTTCAACTGCGATGGGGACTATCTCCTCGGCGCTGCGCCGCTTTTGCACGTCGCTTATATAAATAAACGCGTATAAGTGATGCGAAGCCGGAGCCTCTATCATATATACGGTTATCTCTGTCCAGCGGGTGTCCACTTCTTTTCTCCTGTATTCTACGGACACCCATTTCCGACCTTCCCTATAGGAAGAGACAATGCTGCTTAACTGCAATTCAAGCTGCAGCAGCATCGCGTCGTCCGAATAAGACGCCGAGGAAATAAGCTTTTCTATCAGGTCTGTATAACTGGTTATTTTCTCCTCTGCTAGCTTACAGTCTTCGTCTATATGTATCTTTTCGATACTGTCGCGCGTAAGGTTGACTTTCATCGTCGCGAGCAGATCCTTCTTTACGGAGTCAAGGAGCAGCTCTTCCCTCACAAACTGCGTCTGCTCGCCTGATATATTTGGCAGGACCTCAAGGCTTCCGATCGCTTTTTCTGGTTTCCCATTTTTGTCGAATAGGGTCTGATATGAGAAGGACATCCAGTTGTAATTTCCCATATCCGAATATCTGCATTTGAAAAGCCCTTTGTCCTCTTTTCGCCCTTGGCGCATTTCTTCATAGAACTGTCTAAAGGCTTCGGCGGAATCAAGATGGATATACCCGGAAGAGATTATTGATTCAGGCATATCGTTAGCGACAGTCTCTGGCACCAATATTTCACCGTCGTTGTCAAAAAAAGTTACGGCGTTCTTAGCTATATCGACCTCGCACATCAAATGTGACGGTTGAGCAAAGGCCATACGATAACGCTGTTCGTTGGAAGCGAGTCTCTCCTCGTGACACATGAGCTTTTCAATATTAGTGTGTACGCCGTAGGCGTCAACGCTGCCATCGGAGTTATGTGTCATATTCATGCCCACTGACAGCCAGCAATAGAAACCGTCTTTACCGCGCAGTCTATATGTCGTGCGCAGCGGGCCTCCACTTTTCAGCGCGGCGTTATATTCCGCTACGACGCGCGGCTCATCATCCGGATGTATACATTCGAACAGGCTTTCACCGTAAATTTCGAATGCTTCTTTCTGTGTAAGGCCGCCCATCATGGTGAGGAAAGAATCGCTGAAAAAAACAGGGGCAGGGTCTTTGCCCTGGTTGGCGTGGGCGACGAGCACACCTCCGTCGATACTGTTCAGCAGGGCGCGCAGGTTCACGGTCTCCATCAGAGATTCGCGCGTATATATTTCGTCTGCGGAGCCGTTCAGTTCATAACTGTACATCGCATAGATATTTCTTCCGCCAGTTTTCGCCCTGTACATAGCGGTGTCAGCTTCAGCGTAAAGCCGCTCGATATTTTTATCGCCGGCGCTGAAGAAAGATATGCCGATACTCCCAGTCGATTCAAGCGTCTGTCCGCCGGAACCGCAGATACACTGGAGAGACTGCAGAAGTTCGGACGCCTTCGTCCGCACCGTCCTCACGCTGCCAATATTCTTCATAAGTATGAGAAATTCGTCGCCGCCTACCCTGCCAATTATATCCGTATCCCGAAACACGGCCTTTATGGCCTTCGCGGTCTGAACTATTACATCGTCGCCGACCTGGTGTCCCAGCGTGTCGTTAATATTTTTCAGATTGTCGCGGTCTACCATAAAGAGCGCGTGTGAGCCATCCGAACCATCGCCAGCAAGATACTTGTCAATGTGTTTAAGCACGGTGTCATGGTTTAGCAGCCCTGTCATCAAATCTACCTCGCCGGCTTTGATGAGATCGCGCTGGGTCCTCTTTTCGGCGTCAACGTCAAAGAGTATGAGCACGGCCACCAGATGTCCCGTCGTCGGATCGGTCAGCAGCCTGGTCACAACATGAATCCATCTGCGCACGCCGTCCGGCATAGTTCGCTCGTACTCGTGCTCGACCCTGCGCTTCCCAGCCTTGTACATATCAGTCAGCGAATCCTGCGTGAACAGCTCAAAGAAGGCCCTCGCTCCAAGGTCGTCGCCAGCGGATTCGATGGCGGACTGACGGTACTGTTCAATATCCTTGCCGCACAAATCTTTATGGAAACGCGTTTCGCCAATATTGCGAAATTCTTTTACACGCCACTCGGAGACGTCGATCAGCCACGCCCCGCTCATTTCGCCTTTGGAATCCTGCATGTGGAGAAGGTACTGTATCTCTTGCTCGTGGTCTGCCTGAGCCTCGCGTTCGCGCGTGATATCACGAGATATCGACAGCACGGCATTGGGCACGCCGTGCGCGTCCAATATAGCAAATTTGGAAGTCGAGCCAAAGCGGACGTTTCCGTTTGGGTCCGGGATACGCTCTTCAAGACCAAGCAGACTCTCTCCCGTCTCCAACACATGTTTATCGTCTTCGTAATATTTTTGAGCTATCTCTCTGTCTGGAATCGCCTCGAAGACAGTTTTGCCTAAAAGCGCGTCAGGGTCTGAAAAGCCAAGACATCCGGCAAAACTATGTGAGACGCCAAGGTATGTCATATCAGCGCCTTTAACATATACGATATCTGGAGTATTTGCGAGAAACGAGGAAAAAGCGTTACTCAAGTAACTGTCTCTGTCCTTCTTCTTGCCCTTAACCGGCACTACGCCATCACCAGCTTACACAATGTTTTACCGTAGGCAGTCACCTGCTTCCGGGCATTGCAATAGACCCATGACCTTATGATACGATATTGAGGCCGCAGCACTCGATGTTACTTAGTATATGTTAACGATTTTGTATATTAAGGACATTTTATATCAACAGGTATCTATGTTCAAGTACGCTAAAATAAAAAAAATTAACCACCGCAATAATATTTTCGATATCGTTTAAAAATAATCTCCGCGCATTATTTATTGCAAAGAGGCGGATATAACGCCGAGCCTATTCAGCAGTTTCCATTTTCGCCTTCCCCTTTGAGTTTCCAGCGCCCGTCTCCCATGACATGCCAAGGTATGCCGTGAGCT
>JAUNSQ010000155.1 GCA_030539135.1 Synergistaceae bacterium
TGCGAGCGCGCGGGCTACGACTGATGCTACTTCGTAACGTGTTGCGGGCTGGGGACCTTTGAATGCGCCGTCGGGATAACCGGAGACGATTCCGTGTGCTGCGAGCTGTGCTACTGCATCATATGCCCAATGTCCTGCGGGTACATCAGCGAACGGGTTCGCTGCGAATGCCGGCGCTGCGAAAGCAACGATGGCTACTACTGCGAGTACTGCTAGAAATTTCTTCATAGTAATGTACAACCCCCTTGGTTGTTTTTTTAGTTTTTTATTTCGCAGATTTTCTGCGCAGGGGCTGCTTTCGATCTACTCAAGTCTCCAAAGTTTCCTTGCTCTTGATCTTCAAGCATCCTTGTCCACGCTTCTGTCTGCCTTATCAATCCGCTCTCCTTTATTGGCCGGGGTTGTGTTTTCACTTCCTTTCTTGCCATCAAGGGTCTTCGCGGAAATCCAAGCTAGTTGGGGTCCAAATTGTCAAGATTCGCATTGCTAAACGATTTGCGGGATACTCCACCGCCGTGAAGAATTATACAAAGGAATTTTATGTTTTTATATAGGTCTATAGACTTATCTTTTGTATCTTTATCGTCGTCCCTTTTGGATATTATACAGGGATCACACATTTTGAAAAGGGGGTTTTCAATGACAGTAGCTAACTTAACTCAATCTTTGTGCAACAAACTTCGCGCGAACGGGAGGAGATACGACGTGCGCGACTCGCAGATACGCGGGCTGTTTATGCGCGTGGAGGCGTCGGGGCGTAAGACATGGTATATGAATTATCGAACGCCCGCGCCCGAGCGAAGGCTGCGCAATATCAAGCTGGCCCCCGGGGAGGCCCCGCTTGCCCGCGTGAGGGACGCGGCGCGTGAATTTCTGGCGAGGCTCTATCTTGAGAAGGTGGACCCCGCCGAAGATGGAAGAGCCGCCAAAGGCTGCGGCATGACCCTCGCGTCGCTGATAAAGCTCTATGAACCGTGGGTGATGTCTCAGCGCAAGAGCGGGTGGACGACGATACGCTCGCTGATGCTGTTCAAGGAGTTCCTTGACGTTCCCGTGAGCCTCATCGATACGCGGGCGGTCGAACGCTGGCAGACGGAGCAGGCCGGGCGGCTGAAGGGCGCGACTATCAACAGGCGCGTTGCCGTGCTAAGGTCGCTGATAAACTGGGGCGTGAAGCGCGAGCTCGTAGATAAGCTGCCGTTTAAGGTCTCCAAGGTCTCGCAGAGGGATTCAAAGATAGTCCTCCGCTATCTCTCTAACGCAGAACACGGACGGCTGATGGAGGCGCTGAGGAAGCGCGAAGAGACGCGGGGGATAGATTACCTCAAGACGGCGGTTATCGTGAGTCTGAACACGGGGATACGCAAGGGGACGCTGCTTTCATTGACTTGGGAGGATATAGACTTCTCCTCGCAGAGCATTACACTGAGAGCCGCGATAATGAAGGGAGGCAAGGACGCGGCGCTGCCGCTGAATAAGGCGGCTGTCAAAAGTCTGCGCGAGTGGCAGAAGCACACCGGCAGGACGAGCGGATATATCTTTCCCGGCGATGGTTCGCGCATACATGACACCAAGAGGGCGTTCGGAAGTTTAATAAAGGCGGCCAAGATAGAGAATTTCACATGGCACTGCATGAGGCACGATTTCGCGAGCCAGCTCGCGATGAAGGGCGTGCCGCTCCATGTCATACAAAAGCTGATGTGCCACTCAAGCATCGACATGACGCAGCGTTACGCGCACCTGTCGCCAAACTCTCTCGAGAGCGCGGTGAGACTTCTTGAGAAGTAAAATCCATGTGTCCACACTATTTATACATGCGATATACGGAAAAATATTTGGGCGGCAAAACAGGCAATGGCCGCCCCGTCCGTGCATTCAAAGATCCCCAGCCCGCAACACGTTACGAAGTAGCATCAGTCGTAGCCCGCGCGCTCGCATACGCTGACACAGTGCACGCAAGCAAGCAGGACCTCGAAATGCTGAAGAAGCTCGTCATGGAATTCAAAGACGAACTCGATGCACTTGGCGTTAAAGTCGACAAACTCGACAAGAGAGTAGCAGTCCTCGAGAATAACCTCGGCGGATGGAAACTCAGCGGACAGTTCCGTTTCGACGCTAAGTTCACCAATGGCGACCAGGACGAAGCCACGCAGTTCACGGCAAACACAGCCAAGAACGAGTTCACAAAAGAATACTTCCGTCTGTTCCTCACGAAGTACATCGACGAGAACACAACGCTTGACACAGAATATCGTATCGGCGCTTGGGCGGCGAGCAATACCCACAAGGGGCTCGGCGACGTCAACCAGCAGTCATGGAACAAAGTCTACATCACAACGAAGCTTCCTTGGGATGTAAGACTTCGCCTTGGCCGTTTCGGATGGGACTGGGAGTCTGACGAAGGCCTCTACAACTCATTCGACGCTCTCTTCGGAGACTATCGCGGCGATGGATTCGAACTCAAGAAGACATGGAACACATTCTCCGGCACAGCGCTCGTAATGCGTAACTTCAACAACGAGGGCGAGCAGTCGGCAGTCTTCGCCGGCGAGGGCAAAAAGTCCATGACCTATGCGCTCAAACTTGACTGGAAACCGAACGATAAGTTGTTCCTCTCTGGAATAGGCAACTGGATGAAGGGCGACGGCATAGTCGCTTCTGGCGATGTCAACGGTAAGGTAGATACCTACGGTATCTTCGCAGGCTATAAATTCACACCGTCAATCCAGCTCAAAGGTGCTTACTACTGGCAGAAGATAGCTTACTCCGAATTCCAGGGAGCTGCTGATCCTGACACACAGAAGGCATGGAAAGCCATCCTCGACGTCAAACAGGATCTCCTTAAGTTCACATCACTGTGGATCGAATACTCACAGGTCGACAACGGATTCATGGGCAACAGCGGCGCATCATGGGGCGGCGTTTCCCGTTACGGACTCGGCAAAAAGACGACATCCGACAAGGGTATCTTCTGGGGTATGAAGCCGGTGTTTGATGGTTCAACAGCGAAGTTCTGGTATGTCAGAGCCGACCAGAAGTGGAACAAGAAGTGGAGCTCATTCATCAACTACACACAGGCTGATTGGGACAGAGCAAATCTTGACGATGCCAAAGAATGGGGCCTCGGCGTGAAATATCAGTACACTCCGGCAGTCGCATTCACGCTCGGCTATGACACCATCGATTACGGTGGAGACGTAGCAGCCAAGACAGGCGGCAACGGAGCTCACCAGGGCAAAGACAACGTCATCTACTTCAACACGACAGTTAAGTTCTAGCCTAAGCTAACAAATCTGCAATAACAATCCCCCGGCGTAGCCGGGGGTATTTCATTTTCGGGCATAGCCCTAAT
>JAUNSQ010000156.1 GCA_030539135.1 Synergistaceae bacterium
ACATCCAGCCGAACGACGTTCTGTTCATAGACGAGATCCACAGAATGTCCGCAAATATAGAAGAGATATTGTATCCCGCGATGGAGGATTTCTCGCTGTCGATAGTCGTGGGGAAGGGGCCCCTCGCGAGGAGCATTAGGCTGTCGCTGCCAAGGTTTACGCTAATAGGCGCGACTACTAGGCTTGGCCTCTTGACGTCGCCTCTCAGAGCCCGTTTTGGTATAACCGAACAGCTTGACCTATACACGCCGAAAGAGCTGACAGCGATAGTAAAGCGTGGCGCGGGCGTCTTGGGCGTTAATATATCCGACGAGGCGGCCGATGAGATCGGAATAAGGTCTCGCGGTACGCCGCGAGTCGCGCTGAGGCTGCTTCGCCGCGTCCGCGACGTAGCCGACGTGAAGCGCGTCAACGAGGTCAAGCGTGACCTTGCGAGCTATGCGCTGGACATGCTCGGCGTGGATAAAGAGGGCCTTGACGAGGGAGACAGGAAGTTCCTGCGCGCGCTTGTCGAACTGTACGACGGAGGCCCTGTCGGGCTTTCGACCCTTTCCGCGGCTCTTAACGAGGACGCGCAGACAGTGGAAGACATATACGAGCCATACCTTATCCAGAAGGGGCTGCTCGAGCGCACCCCCCGCGGGAGAAAGGCGACGCGCAATACTTGGGAATATCTAGGTATTCCGATATCCGCGCGATTTATACAGTACCAGCAGACGCAACTGCTGTCTCCCGAGGATGAAAATCAATGAACGGTCTAGGCCGAACTCTGATAATTATCGGTGCGGTATTCTTGATTTCCGGCGTGGTCATTATGTTTGCGGGGAAGTTTAATTTGCCGTTGGGGCATTTGCCGGGAGACATTATACTGCGCAAAAAGAATATGACCGTATATTTCCCTTGGGTCACGACGCTTCTTATTAGCGTTGTCTTGTCTCTAATCATGAATTTCATATCAAGATGGAAAAATTAAAAAGGTTCTTGCCACTATTAGTATTTATCATTGCATTTCTTGCCATTCCCATATCAACAGAGGCCGCTAATCTGACCGTAAAGGTACTGATACAAAAAGCCGCTTCAAATTGCTCGCTGCTGGGGACGGGATTTCTTGTCACAAGTAATAATGGATCAAACAAAAACTATTCGGGCAGTTTAAGCATATCTAATTCAAGCAATAACATTGTAATCAACAACGATGTTTACGGTTCTTTTGTGCGAGTTTCATCTGACGCGCCGATAACGTACAACGGGGTCAAATACCGTGGCGATATTATCCTAACAAGCTCTGGCGGCAATTCTTTCAGCATTATAAACGATATAAACCTTGAGGAATACGTAAAGGGCGTGCTTAGGTCGGAGATGCCTCCAACATGGCATATAGAGGCTCTAAAGGCGCAGGCGATACTCGCGCGGACTTACGCTATGAGCTCGTCTGGAAAGCATAACGACTGCGACGTGTGCGCCACTACCCATTGTCAGTTTTATAAAGGAATAAACGCCGAAACGCCGCGAGTCGTAGAAGCTGTCGAGGCTACTAGGGGGATGTACTTGGCGTGGGGGAGCGGTCCTGCGTCGGGGTTGTACCACGCCGACAGCGGAGGGATGCCCGCGTCCTCGGCCAACGTCTGGGGGCGGAATATCGATTACCTGCGCTCTGTGCCGGAACCTGTTTCGTATAAGGGGACTAATACGACATGGCGGACAACCCTATCAATGTCATATATTTCATCGCGTTTAAATGGTTCCGGAGTCGCCGTAGGCGATATATCGACGATAACGCCGCTGAAGCGCGACGAATCCGGCAGGGTGCTGCAAATTGCAGTCAAAGGGGCGGCGTCGACAAAAACGGTCAGCGGCGCGAAATACCGTTCCGCTCTAGGGGCCGACAAAATCAAAAGCACATTGTTCGAATTTAGACAGCCGCGGATATCATACGCGGACAACACCTATGCGCCGCCCGCGGCCAGGCCGCAGCCCGCTAGTAACGGCGGCGCGGTCAAAGACATAAATAACCTGCATGGCAGCGACCAGGATAAGCTGGTTTTGATGACAAAGAATAAAATCTTTACAACAGCAGAACTTATGGAGATGCTTTCGAAGCCCGAAAAATCCAATTATTACCTTAAAATAGGCATGGAACGTATGAAGGGCAAGAACCTTTCGCTGTCTCAGGAGCAAACGGGCGGCAGCGGCGCGGCTTCGTCGGCGTCGCTTTCAAATTTCCAGCTAAATTATTCTCCCGCCCAGCTCTCGAACGCGCCGGCGAGCGGCGGCAGCATAACCATATATGGGAGAGGCTTCGGGCATGGCGTAGGGCTTTCGCAGTGGGGATGCAAGGCGTTGGCCGAAAGCGGCTGGGACTATAGACAAATACTGTTATATTATTTTCCCGGTACTTCAATACTGCAGTGAGGAAGAACGATGCAAACGAATAATGAGTATATTGATCTAACAAAGACGTCTTCTTATGATTACGACCTTCCTAAAGAATTGATAGCGCAGGATCCGGCGGAACCGAGAGATTCCTCGCGCCTGCTCGTCGTCTCAAGGGGACGGGACTCCGTTTTTCACAATACATTTAGGAACATCGGCAAATATTTGAAACAGGGCGACCTGCTCGTGATGAACGATACCCGCGTTTTGCCGGCGCGTCTATATGGCAGGAAAAAAGACGGAAGCGCCAACGTGGAGATATTTGTGCTCCAGCCGCTCTCGTCGCATGTGTGGACGGCGCTCGTGAAGCCCGGCAAGAAGCTCAAGCCCGGCGCGGCCGTCATACTTGATGGAAGAATAGAGATAACCATAGGCGAGAGGCTTGAAGACGGACTTAGGAAAATAGAGTTCAGCGCCTCCGACGACCCGTTGAGGGTTATCCACGAATACGGAACGGTCCCTCTGCCTCACTACATCACCGATACCCACGCGGAGCCTGAGAGATATCAGACGGTCTATTCCAGACTTGATAAAGAAAATTCCGTTGCGGCCCCGACCGCCGGGCTCCATTTCACGCCGGAACTGCTGTCGTTGCTCCGTGCTGGCGGGATAAAGACAGCGTTCGTAACGCTGCAAGTCGGACTTGGGACGTTTCGGCCGGTGAAGGCGGAGGACATCTCGGAGCATATCATGCACAACGAGCTGTGCGAGATAAACGATGAGACGGCGGAGACCATACGCGAGACGAAAAAGTCAGGCGGCAGGGTGATTGCGGTCGGGACCACGGTAGTCCGCACGCTTGAATCATTCGCCAAAGAATTCGGAGAGATACGCCCCGGCATAATGGATACAAGAGTGTTTATCCATCCGGGCTTTGAGTTCAAAGTCATCGACGGCCTCATCACAAACT
>JAUNSQ010000157.1 GCA_030539135.1 Synergistaceae bacterium
TATAAGCTCCCTATGCTGATTGGAGGACGAATATGGACTATATTGCGATCAAAGAAGCCGCAAAAGGTTATGAAGCACAGATGACTCGTTTCCTTCGCGAACTTGTCGCTATTCCAGGCGAAAGCTGCGGCGAAGAAGGACACGTCAAACGAATAGAGAAAGAGATGCGCGCGCTTGATTTTGACAAGATTGAGATCGATCCCATGGGAAATATCCTTGGCTACATGGGGCGCGGCAAAACGCTTATCGCCTTTGACGCCCATATCGATACGGTCGGACTGGGAGAGATGACAAACTGGAAGTTTGACCCATATAAAGGTTATGAAAATGAGACTGAAATAGGCGGGCGTGGAACATCAGACCAGCTTGGCGGCATAGTCTCTTCCGTTTACGGCGCTAAAATTATGAAAGACTTGGGTCTTCTCTCTGACAAATACGCCGCACTGGTAACCGGAACGGTTCAGGAAGAGGACTGCGACGGACTTTGCTGGCAGTACATAATTAACGAAGATAAGATATCTCCTGAGTTCGTAGTCATTACAGAGCCTACAGACGGCAATATCTACCGCGGGCAGCGCGGACGCATGGAAATACGTGTCGAGGTAAAGGGCGTTTCATGCCACGGCTCCGCTCCCGAACGCGGAGACAACGCCATATATAAGATGGCGGACATTGTAAAAGAAGTCCAGGCACTTAACGACAGACTGCGTTACGATCCATTCTTGGGCAAGGGAACTCTAGCGGTCTCACAGTCGTTCTACAATTCGCCATCCCGCTGCGCGGTCGCAGATATGGCCGCGATATCGATCGACAGGCGCCTAACGTTCGGCGAGACATGGGAGATCGCGCTTGATGAGATACGAGCTCTACCATCCGTAAAAAGGTATGGGGCGGAAGTCACAATGTACAAATACGACAGGCCAAGCTGGACCGGCCTCGTATATCCTACTGAATGCTACTTCCCAACATGGGTCCTGCCCGAAGAGCACCCTGCCGCAAAGGCGATCGTTGAATCCTATCGCGGAATGTTTGGGGAGCCTCTGGTCGATAAATGGACATTCTCCACAAACGCCGTTTCGATCATGGGCCGCTATGGGATACCGTGCATCGGATTCGGCCCCGGCAAGGAAGCCCAAGCCCACGCGCCGAACGAAATAACATGGAAGGCCGACCTTGTAAGGTGCGCAGCTGTGTATGCCGCGCTTCCGACAATTTACTGCAAATAACAAAGGAGCGTATTTGAATGTTATATATGGATAAATATATTCAAAAACTCAATTCTGCAGATTTTGCCAATATGTACGGCGACGACTTCTTCCTCACATGGGAGAAGACAAGGGACGAGCTCGACGCTGTGTTCATCGTAGCTGACGCGCTGCGCTACCTGCGCGAAAACAATATATCCGCAAAGATTTTTGACAGTGGACTTGCTATCTCGCTGTTCAGGGACAACTCAACAAGGACGCGCTTCAGCTTCGCGTCGGCGTGCAACTTGCTTGGCCTTGAGGTACAGGACCTTGACGAGGGAAAATCGCAGATCGCCCACGGCGAAACAGTGCGCGAGACAGCCAATATGATTTCATTTATGGCCGACGTCATCGGAATACGCGACGACATGTATATCGGGAAGGGAAACGCCTACATGCGTCAGGTCGTCAAGGCTGTCAAAGAGGGCGCCCGAGACGGAATACTTGAGCAAAGGCCAACGCTTGTCAACCTCCAATGCGACATAGACCACCCAACTCAAGTCATGGCTGACACAGCGCACATCATACGAGAATTTGGCGGCGTCGAAAACCTCAAAGGCAAGAAGATCGCGATGACGTGGGCATATTCGCCCTCATACGGCAAGCCGCTATCCGTGCCTCAGGGCGTTATTGGACTTATGACGCGCTTTGGGATGGACGTGACCCTCGCATACCCAGAAGGTTACGAGGTGATGTCCGGCGTCGAGGATATTGCGCGTAAGCACGCTGCCGAGTCAGGCGGATCCTTCAATAAAACAAACAGTATGGAAGAGGCCTTTAAAGACGCTGATATAGTCTATCCAAAGAGCTGGGCGCCATTTAAGGCCATGGAAAAGCGCACCGAACTCTATGGCAATAACAATTTCACTGGAATCAGCACTCTTGAAAAAGAATTGCTGGCGCAAAACTCAACACATAAAAATTGGGAATGCACCGAAGAAATGATGAGACTTACAAAAGGCGGCAAGGCTCTTTACCTTCACTGTCTGCCGGCCGATATCTCAGGAGTGAGCTGCGAGGCCGGCGAAGTTTCCGCCTCCGTCTTCGACAGGTACCGCGTCCCGCTTTACAAGCAGGCGAGCTTCAAGCCATACGTCATCGCGGCGATGATATTCCTCAGCAAAGTAAGAGACCCTCAGTCGACACTTGCCAACCTTGAGACAAGAGCTACGCTTCGTAAAATACTATAGACATATATTTATTGCCATTAATATACAGCGCGGCGCCGGAGGGGGAAACTTGCTCAGGCGCCGCGCTCTTTATCAAAATCCTGCCGTAAATATTTTTTAAAAAATCGCGAAATCCGAGTCTTTAGGGTCGCCTATGAACATGTACCCTGGAGCGTGAGTGATCGCGAACGGAGGTTTACTGTTCATCAAGACAGCCTGTGGAGTCACGCCGCACGCCCAGAAGACGGGGACCTCTCCTTCTCTTATCTCTACAGGGTCTCCGAACTCAGGCCTTTCAATATTCTTTATCCCTATCGCCGACGGGTCGCCTATATGGACTGGAGCGCCGTGGACAGAAGGAAATCTTCCTGTGCAGAGGACTGATTTCGTAACCTGAGAATATTTTACTGGCCTCATGCTGACGACCATAGGGCCGCTCAAACGCCCAGCGGATCTGCATTGGATATTGGTAACATACATCGGGACGTTGCGGTTCATATCGATATGACGAATTGGAATACCCGCCTCAAGCAGCGCACCCTCAAAGCTGAAAGAACAGCCGAGGAGAAACGCTACCAAGTCGTCCTTCCAATATTTGTTGATATCGTCCGGTTCGTCCGCAAGCTCGCCGTTTTTCCATACGCGGTACTTTGGTATATCCGTCCTAATATCAGACCCAGGAGCAATAATTTTTGCTTCACCGCTGCCGAGTTCGGTAATATCTAGAATCGGACACGGCTTTGGGTTGCGCTGTGCAAAAACAAGAAAATCGTATGCCCAGTCTTTCGGGAGCACTATCATGTTTGCTTGGACATGCGTCAAACACAAACCGGACGTCGGGTACTTCCATTCTCCACTGCGAATGTGACCTCGCATCTCCTTTGGAGAAACGTGTCTATATGGTTCAATA
>JAUNSQ010000158.1 GCA_030539135.1 Synergistaceae bacterium
TCAACTGGAGCCTGTTGTGTACGCTGATGGCAGTCAGCGCGGTCGTCGCGTGGTTTGGCGACTATATCGGCATGAAGCTCGGCAAGAAACGCATAACATTTCTCAAGCTGCGCCCGAAGCATACGTCGAGGATCATCTCCGTATTGACCGGGGTGGGCATAGCCATGTTCACGCTGTTTGTCCTAAGCATAGCTGTTGAGCCTGTGCGCACGGCTCTCTTCAGTATGAACTATGTCCAGAAGCAGATAAACACCTTGACCGAGGAACTCCAAAAGAACAGGTCCAGCCTCCAGGGGATGGAACTGGAGCTTTTCGAAAGCAAGGGAACGCTCAAAGAGAAGCAAGAAGCCTTGCAGAACGTCGAGAAGAAGCTCGCGGTCGAAATGAAAAACCTCAACGAGACGAAGACCAAGCTCGCCGATATGGAAACAGCCATGCACGAGGCCAAGACGGAGCAGGCGTCGCTGCTGAAAGATAACGCGAAGCTGGCGCAGGAGAGCAAGAAGCTCGAAGAGTCCGTCGCCTCGATGAAGAAGGAAGCCGATAAACTAAAAACGAGTATGCAGCGCCTCAGAGAGGGCCGCATCGCGGCGCTCACGGGCGAGATAATGGCGCAGACTATCGCCAAGGACGCTAGATTTACCTCGCAGCAAGTAGATCAGGTCGTTGACCGCCTCTCAGACGAGACGTGCGCGCTGCTGGCGTATAGGTTTGGGAGGAAGAAGGACGATATCAAGAGACCGATAGTCGACGATCATTCGCTTGCCAACGTTAGGAAGCAGCTGATGGGCGGCACCGCAAGATGGATGATACGCATGTCGGCCATGTCTAACGCGGTCGAGGGCGAGCCCGTCATGACGCGGGTGGACGCCTACCGCACGAGGCTGATATATAAAGCGAAAGAAGTCTTGGCCGAGAAGAACATCAAGGCCGGCGCGTCGAGAGCAGAAGTTGAAGATATCATATTCCGGGCGCTGAGAGAGCTTAACGCTCACGCGGCCAGAAACGGCGTGATGAGGGACCCTCTGACCGGCAACGTGGGAGCCTTTGACACGGCGGAGCTCATGTCAATAATCGACAACGCGACGGAGTGCAAAACAGACAAGAAACTGCGTATAATCGCGGCCGACGACATATATACAGAGGGCCCAGTTCGAGTAAGGGGAACGCTCAAATAATGAAAGAGGGCGAAAAATGCTTATCGTAGCTTGTCAGAAGTGCGGAGAGGTGAAAGTGCTCGCGGGTTCTCCCGACGCGTCCGGCTCTACGCGCGCGATGTGGACGTGCAGCCACTGCGGCGCCGGACAGATATTAGAACTCTCGATAAGCAAGGACGCCAAGCGTGGAGACCTGCGCAAGATAATAGGCGGCCTCGCGCTGGTCGAGTCCTCGCGCGGCAAGTTCAGCGAAAATATCCTCTCGCGCGGCGACTCGGAGCAGGAGGACGGCGTACGTGGAGAATAACGTGAACTCAACGCTCGACTCCAATTATTATTTCTATGACAGCAAGCTCTCCGTCACGCCGGAGGAACTGCAGGACCTCTACAGGTTCACTCGATGGGGCAGAAGCCGCTCCATCGACCAGATAGAACGGATGCTCAAAGGAACGAGCATGTGTTTTTCTGTGCGTTACAACGGCAAGCTGGTCGCCTTTTGCAGGATAATCACGGATTTTGTATTCAGAGGCTCCCTCTGGGATGTGCTCGTGCACCCGGACCATCAGGGCAAGGGGCTTGGCTCGCGGCTTCTCGACTACGCTCTGGAGCATCCGGCAATAAAGCCGCTTCCCATTATAGTTACTTATACGTGTGAGATGTCCGGCTTTGTCAAACGCCGTGGATTTGAGGAGCGCGGCGGTCTCTTCATACTGCAGCGCAGACCGACGGAGTTCACCTAGGCTTAAACGAAACTTTGCATAAAAAAATCGGTTTGGCTTATGCCAAACCGATTTTTTTGTTTTCGAGGCGCGGCTATTTTTCAAGCATCTTGCTCAGAAGTTCCGTGAATTTCTTGCCGTCCGCTACGGGCTCCCCGTCAGATATCGAGGCGAGGCCCATGAGAATGGAGCTCCATTCGCTGATGTCTGCCCCGTCCTTCTCGGCCTCCTCAGCTATCTTTTTGACTAGCGGGTGCTCCGGGTTTATCTCGAGTATCTTCTTTTCCTCGGGGACTTCCTGCCCGATGGACTTGAAGAAATTGCGCATCTGCGCTGATATCGGCTCGCCCTTCTGCACGAAGCACGCGGGGGAGTCAACGAGGCGCTGTGATATCTTTACGTCCTCGACAAGCCCGGCCAGCGAGTCCTTTATCTTCTTTATAAATCCGCTCTCTTCGAGCTTCTCATCCTCGGCGGCCTTGCCGTCTTTCATAGAGTCGGGCAGCTCTATATCATCAGTGGCGATAGATACGAAATCATAGTCCTTATATTTGCGAGTGTTGTTGACCCAGACTTCGTCCACCGCGTCCGACAGCAGCAGCACGTCAACGCCGCTCTTCCTGAACGCCTCGAGCTTCGGCGAGCTAGCCAAGTTCTTGGCGCTGCCGCCCGAGAGGTAATATATCTTCTTCTGCCCGTCGGCCATGTGAGCGACGTAGTCCTGCAATGTCGTCTTCTCGCCGTTTGAGCTGTCGAAGTCGCAGAGGTCCATTATCTGCTCGCGGTTCTTTATATCGGAGATGATGCCCTCTTTGAGCACCAGTCCGAATGTCTGCCAGAATTTCTTATAGTCCTCGACGCGTTCCTGCTTCATCTTTTTCAACGTGTCCAGTATCTTGCGCGTGAGGCTGTTCTTGATGAGCGAGGCCTGCCTGTCCTGCTGGAGTATCTCGCGCGAGACGTTCAGCGACAGGTCTTCTGAATCGACTACGCCTTTGACGAACCTCAGATATTCCGGGATCATATCCTTACAGTCGTTCATAATGAACACCCTGCGTATATAGAGCTGTATGCCGTGCTTGCCGTCTTGGAAGAAGAGGTCCATCGGCTGGCGCGACGGGATGTAGAGCAGGGCGCGGAACTCGCTCGTGCCCTCGGCCTTATAGGTTATCCGCTCCAGAGGGTCGTCCCAGTCGTGGGTGATGTGGTGGTAGAATTCTTTATATTCATCGTCCGTCACTTCGCTCTCGGGGCGTGTCCACAGCGCTTTCATGGAGTTTACGGGCTCTTCCTTTTCGTCCTTCTTGTCGTCGTCCTTCTTGCACTCGTCCCTCAGCATTATCGGATATACAACGAAATCGGAGTATTGTTTGATGATGCCGCGCAAAGTCCATTCGGACAGATAGTCCTTAGAGAAATCGTTCTCGTCAGATTCGTCTTTCTTC
>JAUNSQ010000159.1 GCA_030539135.1 Synergistaceae bacterium
ATACAGAAACTCGCGCCGCGCAGGGGCGAGCTGAAGAACATGGAGAACGGCGGCACAGGCGTTCTGCGCCTTGAGTTCCGCATACCGACGCGCGGACTTATCGGTTATCGCGGCGAGTTCCTGACGGATACCCGCGGGCTAGGTATCCTTGCCTCGCGTTTCGTCGGTTATGGGCCGTGGGTCGGCGAAATCAAGGCGCGCAGCCGCGGCTCGCTGGTCAGCATGGATACAGGGGCGGCCGCAAGCTATGCGCTTAATAACTTGCAGGAGCGCGGGTTGCTCTTCATTAAGCCGGGCGACGAGATATACAACGGACAGGTCGTGGGCGAGAGCTCACGCGGCAAAGACATCCCATGCAACCCGTGTAAGCGCAAACAGCAGACCAATATTCGCTCTGCGACGAAAGATATGATGGTAGTGCTCGACGTGCCGCGCACAATGACGGTGGACAGTGCTATAGAGTGGATAAGCGACGACGAACTCGTCGAAGTCACGCCGCATAACGTCCGCATTCGCAAGATGATCCTTAACGCCGACGAGCGCAGAAAAGCGCGCATCAAGGCCGGCATCGCAGAGGCGGAATCGGAAGAAGAGGATTAATCATTATGCGCCGCGAGCTGATAGCATTCCGCAGCCTGCAGAACGATGAAGTTTTTTCCTTTATAAGCGGGCTAATAAGCGGCTCAGAACATATATCCAGAGGCGACGCTTCCGACGCCGCCTCAGAATACTGCGACTGCATCGCGGAGATGGCCGCTTCCGCGGAGAACAACGGGATAAGCGGCAACATCTGGAACTCATGGGTGGCGATGCTGCTTGCGTCATGCGAGACGCCGTTCGCTCTCGCACAGGAGCGCAGAGCGCCGCTGAAAGGGACTCTTTCGCGTATAGTACTGGAAGACCTCGATACTATATTCTCTTATCTCGATTTTGACCTCAATAAAATTGACGAAGAACTTGGAGTCTCGGCTTTTGGACGCTTCGGCGACTATGAGCCCCTGTCGCTCGACGTGCCCCTCTGCGGCATGATGGCCGAGAAAAATATCCAATGCCTCGCCGACTCTATCGCTAAAGCATCGTCCGGCGAGGAGCTTCGCGACGCGCTAATGGGCTTTTACTCACATAAGGGCGTCGGTCTGTTCGCGCTCAATAAGGCTTTCAGATGGGACGCGAGGGAACGGGAGATAACGCCCGTTACTCACACGGACGATATCACGCTTTCAAGCCTTGTCGGTTATGAGGAACAAAAGAAAATGCTCGTAGACAACACGCTGGCTTTTCTCGAAGGCCGCCCCGCCAATAACGTACTCCTATACGGGGAGAGCGGAACAGGCAAATCCTCGTCGATAAAAGCCCTGCTCAACGAATATGAATCGAAGGGACTTCGTATGATAGAGGTCTACAAACATCAGATCGAAGACCTTGACACGATAATCGACACGATCAAGAACAGAAGCTACAAATTCATAATTTTCATGGACGACCTTTCCTTCGAGCACTTCGAAGTCGAATATAAATTTCTCAAAGCGTTCATTGAGGGCGGACTCGAAAAGCGTCCCGACAACGTGCTCATCTATGCGACGTCGAACAGACGTCACCTCATGAAAGAGACGTGGGCCGACAGAGACGACAAGTACGAAGACATGCACGAATCTGAGACAGAACAGGAGCGCATGTCGCTCGTCGACCGCTTTGGTCTTATGATAAGCTACTTCTCGCCGGCGCAGGAGGAATACTTCGAAATCGTATATGCCCTAGCTAAAGAGTATGGGCTTTCGGTCTCGGACGAAGAGCTCGAACGCGGAGCTATCCAGTGGGAGCTCAAACACGGAGGTTTCTCCGGCAGGAGCGCGAGGCAGTTTGTAGAATTCTTAGCTGGAAAAAATAAATAAGATAATAGAAGAGAGCCCGGCTTAAAGCCGGGCTCGTCATATCGGGCAATGCCGTCTTTAACTTTTCAGAAGCGCGAGAGCTCCATGTACTTGAATGGCAATCCCCACGCCTATACAATTTTCGTCAAGGTCGAAATTCGGACCGTGCGATTGAAAATTCGGCTTAGGCAGGCAGAAAAATCTAAAAGTTGTCTCATGTTGCGCTTATATTTCGTCAAATGATTGCTGATTTTCATAGTATAATCACTTGTACAGGGGGGCAGTTGTATGATGAAGACATGTGCTTCCTGCACCAAGCCAACTTATTTAAAACTTTGCGGCGGTTTCACTTTGGTGGAACTGCTTGTGGTCGTTATTGTCATCGGGACACTGTTGACGGCCCTGCTGATGGCGGCGGGCAACGCCAGCGACTCCGCAAAAAAGAAAGTCTGCTCGGCTAACTGCCAGACGATCCTTCGCGCCTACACCGTCTATAAGACGAGCAACGGCAGCTCAATATCCTTGGATAAATTCATAGAGGACAAGTACGAGCATACGCTGGTCAACGATCATACTATGTGCCCGTCGAAGGGGACATATTCCGCGAAAGAAGACGCAGACGGGAGGAGTATTGTCGTCTGTTCTGTGCACAACGCGGAAGAGTCAGAAGAGACCAACTATATGCCGGGTACGACGCTTAAAGTGACGTCGAGCTGGCCGAAGTCATCCGCTTCAAAACTGAATTTGTATCAGGGAAATATTTTCTCTTACACCGACCCAGGCGGGAATACGAAATACTATTTAGTTACAGCCGACCTGACAAAATTCACTTATAAATCTGACCCTGAAAGCGTAGGTAGTTTTAGTTATTATGCAAAAGAAATAGCGTCCGATAACGTAATCGATTGGGAGTCCTCTTCTGGAAAATATTTGAAAGGCGGCTCGCTGGTCAAATATGACGGCTCCTATTATATGAATACCGCCAGCAAATATGTAATTTCAGGTAATATCCCCGTCGACGCTGGGGGGAACCTCAGAAGCGGGTGGGTCAGCGTAACTCAGGCGGCGTTTTGATTTCGTCTTGCTATGAGCATCGATTATTATGTTTAAGAAATATATATATCAAAATATGGAGGAGTTCTAGATGAGATATACAATGTGCGTTACGATGGGAGATCCGTCGGGCATAGGGTCAGAAATTGCCGTTAAGTCCCTTATGAACAAAACTATCTATGACAGGTGCGTCCCTGTTGTCGTCGGCGACAAGGAGGCCATGCTTGATGCGATACGCTTTACTAATTCTAATTTAAAACTCAACTGTATCGACAGCCCGGAACATGCGAAGGGCGAGTACGGTACTATCGACTGCGTAGACCTGGGGCTGCTCAAGCCGGGGAGCTGGGTCTATAAAAAGGCTCAGGCTCTGTGCGGAGAGACCTCATTT
>JAUNSQ010000027.1 GCA_030539135.1 Synergistaceae bacterium
CCGCGGGCCGCGCCGCGGCCGCTCAAAATCTTGTCCGCGTCGCCACTCGACTCTATCAGGCCGTTCGAGACGACCATCGCGCACCTCTTTATCTCAACTACGTTGGACTGCGCAGCTCCCGCGAGCGGTTTCCCGCCGTCAGCCGGAGTGAACACGCGCATATTGCGAAACAGCCTCTTCATCCCGATACAACCCCCTCTTCTATTTCAGTTCGCCTATCTCGGCCTCCACGGCCCGCACCATCGCGCCGTTTTCTACGAGTTCGAGCGATTTCAAAATGAAAGGCTGCATGAACTGATCCTTATCGTAGAACGGCACATGTCTGCGGAACTCCCTGTAAGCCGCGTCGGAGCCTCTGCCATATTTCAGCGGAGCGCGGAAGTCCATGCCCTGCGCCGCGCCCAACATCTCTATCGCTATCACCTTGTTCGTGTTGTCGAGTATCTGCCTTGCCTTTCGCGCGCTGTAGCCGCCCATCGAGACATGGTCCTCCTGATTTGCCGACGTAGGTATCGAATCGACGACTGACGGATGGGCGAGCACTTTGTTCTCAGAGGCGAGAGCCGCGGTGGTATACTGAGTTATCATGAACCCGCTGTTCGTGCCGCTCTCATTGACGAGGAACGGCGGCAGGTCCGAGAACCTCGGGTCCACGGTGCGGGCGATGCGACGTTCCGCGATGCTCGCGTACTCCGCGACCGCGATGCCGAAGAAATCCATAGCCATCGCCAGCGGCTGTCCGTGGAAATTTCCGCCGCTTATCGCCTCTCCGTCCTCCCTGAATATTATCGGGTTGTCCGTCACGGAGTTGATCTCAATCTCAATCTTCTCCCTGACATAGTTCAAAGCGTCGCGGCTCGTCCCGTGCACCTGCGGCAGACAGCGCAGAGAATAGGCGTCCTGCACGCGGTCCTTCTTATACGTCTCGACGATCTCGCTTCCTTCTATAAGGCGGCGCATATTCTCCGCGACGACTCCCTGCCCGACCTGCGGGCGGAGGTCGTGAGTGCGTTTGTCAAAGGCGTATGGCACGGCGTGCAGAGCCTCGACCGACATAGCGGCCGCGATGTCCGCATTCTTCACGAGGGTCATGCCGTCTATCACGCAGAGGGCGGCCACGGCGTTCATAACTGTTGTTCCGTTGTTGAGCGCGAGTCCCTCCTTAGGCTTTAGAGTCACGGGCTTCATCCCGACTGCTGCGAGCGCTTCCGCCACCGGCATACGCTTGCCCTTATACATCACTTCGCCATACCCTATGAGCGTGATGGCGATATGCGAGAGAGGGCAGAGGTCGCCGCTCGCGCCGACTGAGCCCTGCGAGGGGACTACCGGATGGATGCTGAGGTTCAGGTAATCGACCATCTGCTGGAGGGTCTCAAGGCTGATGCCCGAAAATCCGCGGACAAGAGTATTGATGCGGAGCAGCATAATGGCGCGGACAACGTCTTCCGGGTACGGTTCACCGAGCCCGCACGCGTGGCTCAAGAGAAGATTTTCTTGGAGCTGGTTTATTTTATCCTTGGGTATCGCGACCGAGGCGAGGTCGCCAAATCCCGTCGTTATGCCGTAGACCACGCGCCCATCCCGCGTCCAATCCTGCACGGCCTTGGCGCATTCGTTTATCTGCCCCTTGGCCTCCGGCGCTATCTCAACTCTATAGCCTCTGCGGGCTACGTTCCGCACGTCCTGAAGGGTCAATGATTCTCCGGTCAAAACTACTGTGGACGACATAAGTGGTTCCTCCCTACGATATATATAATATTTTCCGCGCGGCGCTCGCCGCTGATGATGAGAAGAAAAAAGATATAAAGATTTCTAGTGCAAAATATGATAAGATAACTAAAACAAATCTATGAAGAATTCAAATAACTTTCCCTGTTTAACGCTTTAATACTTTAATGTGTATAACTTCTGACAGCCAATCCCACAATCAGCAAATCTACGTAATCGCCCCGCATTGATACCCTGCTGCATGACGAAGAGAAGGAACAGAACTGGCGGCTAAAAATTGAAGCATTGCGTCAGTATTAAGATTTTGCCCTAATTTGTCTCCTTGAACGCTGCTGTCGGGGGAAGGGTTGGCACGGCGCTCGCGAAAAATCAAAAGAAAATGGAAAGATTTTTCACAAAACAAAAAATTTATATTGCAATCAGCGGTGAATAAAGGCTATAATCTAACACAGTTTGTGTCATTTTTCGCAAATGCTGTCCACAACGATGTTCCAAGTCTTCGGAAATATAGCCGGAGGCTGTATCAACGCGGCTTTTTGCGGTCATTCCGCAGCAATTATTTACACACCTTTCGGCGCTCTTTGCGGCGGGAGGGAAAAATAAGGAGGGTGCGTTTATGGTAGAAAAGTCGGAAAAGGCATGGGAAGAACTCAGCCAATTGCTCGACAAATACCGCGGCACAAAGGGATGCGTGATCCCGGTGCTTCAGCAGGCACAGGCGATCTTCGGATATCTTCCGAAAGATGTTCTGCTCACGATCAGCAAAGAGATCGATGTGCCTATCAGCCAAATCTACGGAGTCGTAACATTCTACGCCCAGTTCCATCTCAACCCGCGCGGCAAGAATATCGTCCGTTCATGTCAGGGAACGGCGTGCCACGTCCGCGGCGCGAAGCTTGTCCTTGAGGCTATCAAAGAGAAGCTCGGACTTGCGGAAGGTCAGGTAACGACCCCTGATCTTAAATTCACGCTTGAAACCGTCGCCTGCATCGGCGCGTGCGGACTCGCTCCGTGCGTCATGATCAACGACGACACACACGGCAGGCTTACCCCGGAAAAGATCGGGGCTATCCTTGACGCCGTCGAATAACTCAGGCCGCGAAGAGGGAGGAAAATAACATGGCAATCAAAAGTCTTGATGAACTTCGCAAAATCAAAGCCCAGGCTCAGAAGGATACGGAAGCCAGGAAGAACACAGGCACCCAGGTCATCATCGGAATGGGCACCTGCGGTATCGCCGCCGGCGCGCGCGAGGTAATGAAAGCCGTACTCGACGAACTTGCAAAGCGCAACCTTCACGACGTGGCAGTGCTTCAGACGGGCTGCATCGGCATGTGCCAGAAGGAACCCCTTCTTGACATAGTCCGCCCCGGCGAAGACAGGGTCACATACGGACCAGTGAGCCCTAAGGATGTTCCGCGTATCATCGCCGACCATCTCGTGAACGGCAACGTGGTCGAGGATCTCGTAGTCGCGAAGATCCCCAACAAAGCATAGGTTCGGAGGGAGGAATAATAATGGCTCTCTTTAGAGCGCACGTACTTGTCTGCACCGGAACAGGCTGCACAGCCTCCGGAGGCAAAGAAGTCCTTGCTAAATTTGAAGAAGAGATCAAGGCCAAGGGTCTTGATAAAGAAGTTAAAGCCGTTGAAACGGGATGCCACGGTTTCTGCGAACAGGGCCCCGTCGTCACGGTATATCCAGAGGGCACGTTCTACGTCCGCGTAAAGCCGGAAGATGTCCCAGCAATCGTTGAGGAGCACCTGCTCAAAGGCCGCGTAGTCGAGCGCCTGCTCTACAAAGAACCGATAACATCGGCTCAGGTCCCCGATTACGAAGAGATCCCGTTCTACAAGAAGCAGCACCGCATCGTCCTCAAGAACTGCGGAACGATCAACCCCGATTCGCTCGAAGAATATATCGGAGCCGACGGATATGAGGCTCTGGCCCATGTCCTTCTCGATTTGACGCCGGAACAGGTCGTCGAAGAGATGAAGAAGTCCGGCCTCCGCGGCCGCGGCGGCGGAGGATTCCCGACAGGTATGAAGTGGGGCTTCTGCCAGAAATCGCCAGGCCCGAAAAAATACATCATCTGCAACGCCGACGAAGGCGACCCGGGCGCGTTCATGGACCGCTCGCTCCTCGAAGGCGACCCGCACGCGGTGCTCGAAGGCATGGCGATTGGCGCTTACGCTATCGGAGCCGACGAAGGCTACATCTACTGCCGCGCTGAATATCCGCTCGCGATCAAACGCCTGAAACAGGCTATCGCCCAGGCTGAAGAAGCCGGACTCCTCGGCGACAACATCCTCGGAACGAACTTCTCCTGCCACCTCCACATCAAGGAAGGCGCCGGAGCGTTCGTCTGCGGAGAAGAGACGGCCCTTATGCAGTCCATCGAGGGTAACCGCGGAATGCCGCGCCCACGTCCTCCATTCCCGGCAGTCAAGGGACTCTGGGGCAAGCCGTCGAACATCAACAACGTCGAGACATTCGGGAACGTCCCCTACATCTTCCGCGTCGGAGCTGAGGAATACGCCAAGTTCGGAACAGAGAAATCAAAGGGAACGAAGGTCTTCGCCCTTACAGGAAAGATAAACAACACAGGTCTCGCCGAAGTCCCAATGGGCATCACGATGCGCGAGATCATCTTCGACATCGGCGGCGGAATCATCGGCGGCAAGAAATTCAAGGCCGTCCAGATAGGCGGGCCGTCAGGCGGATGTATGCCTGAACCCCTGCTCGACACCCCGGTCGACTACGACTCGCTCATCGCCGCCGGCGCGATGATGGGCTCGGGCGGACTCGTCGTCATGGACGAGGACACCTGCATGGTCGACGTCGCGAAGTTCTTCCTTACATTCACACAGTCCGAATCCTGCGGCAAATGCACACCGTGCCGCGAGGGAACGAAACGTATGCTTGAGATACTCATCGACATCACCGAAGGCCGCGGCAAGGAAGGCGACATCGAGAAGCTCGAGAAGCTTGCCAAGTCCATCAAGGCCGGAGCTCTCTGCGCCCTTGGCCAGACAGCCCCGAACCCGGTGCTCTCTACGCTCCGCTACTTCAGAGACGAATATGAGGCTCATATCAAAGAGAAGAGATGCCCGGCCGGCGTCTGCAAGAAACTTGTCGGCTACACCATCACCGACGCCTGC
Source organism: Synergistaceae bacterium (assembly GCA_030539135.1). Classification (GTDB taxonomy): domain Bacteria; phylum Synergistota; class Synergistia; order Synergistales; family Synergistaceae; genus JAUNSQ01. The sequence goes on from JAUNSQ010000027.1 coordinate 4,893, forward strand.
AAAGGCTGCGGCCTCTGCGCGAAGACGTGCCCGGCAGGCGCTATCTCCGGCGAGCTAAAATCAAAGCATACCATCGACGCGAGCAAGTGCATCAAGTGCGGCGCATGTATGACAAAATGCCCGTTCAAAGCGATAGTTCGCGGATAATACGGCAGGAAGGGGAGAAATCATATGGAACTCGTTAAGGTTACTATAGACGGCAAAACAGTATCAGTGCCGAACGATTACACCGTAATCGAAGCAGCAGCCCTGGCAGGGATCCGCGTTCCTCAGCTCTGCTACCATCCCGAGCTGACAAAAGTCGGAGCCTGCCGCGTATGCCTCGTTGAGATCGAAGGGGCGCGTGCGCTTGGAGCGGCTTGCGTATATCCCGTGTCCGACGGAATGGTCGTACACACAAACACACCGCAGATCCGCGAGACCCGCAAAGCGGTAGTCGAACTCCTGCTCGCGAACCACCCGCAGGACTGCCTTATGTGCCAGATGAACCAGAACTGCGAACTCCAGAAGATCGCAGCAGACCTTGGCGTGCGCGAAGTGCCCTATCAGGGAGAGAAGCGCAACGCTGAAAAAGACGAGAGCAACCCGAGCCTCGTTCGCGACCCCAACAAGTGCATCCTCTGCGGACGCTGCATAAGAGCTTGCAGCGAACATCAGGGACTCGACGTCTACGGGTTCATCAACCGCGGATTTAAGACCCTCGTCGGCCCGGCTTTCGGCCTCGGCCTTGGCGAAGTCACCTGTTCGCTCTGCGGACAGTGCTCCACAGTCTGCCCGACAGCGGCTATCTGCGAGAAGGACGACACGGAAAAAGTCTTTGCCGCCCTCGGCGACAAAGAGAAATACACGATCGTACAGACAGCGCCAGCCACGCGTGTCGCGCTCGGCGAGGCCCTTGGGCTTCCCGCCGGCGAGATCGTAACAGGCAAGATGGTCGCGGCCCTGCGCCGTCTCGGATTTGACAAAGTATTCGACACGGACTTCAGCGCCGACCTCACGATAATGGAAGAAGGAAACGAATTCCTCCACCGTGTTACGACTGGCGGAGTTCTCCCGATGATCACCTCCTGCTCGCCGGGATGGATCAACTTCATCGAGATGAAATACCCCGACCTTCTCCCGCACCTCTCAACGGCCAAGTCCCCGCAAGGCATGTTCGGCGCCCTCACGAAGACATACTGGCCTGAGACTCAGAGTATCCCAGTCGAGAAGATATACAGCGTCTCCATCATGCCCTGCACGGCGAAGAAGTCTGAATGCGTGCGCCCGCAACTCCAGAGCAACCCCGGCATCCCCGATGTCGACGCGGTGCTCACGACGCGCGAACTCGCCAGAATGATAAAGAACGCCGGAATCGACTTCCAGAACCTGCCTGAAGAAGAATACGACAGCCCGCTCGGAGCATCGACAGGCGCGGCAGTCATCTTCGGAGTCACGGGCGGAGTCATGGAAGCTGCCCTCCGTACAGTCTACGCCGTCCTCAACGACGGCAAAGACATACCGGGCATCATCTTTGAACCGGTACGCGGCATGGAAGGCATCAAAGAAGCCTCAGTCGACGTTCCCATCAACGGCCAGACCGTAACGGTCAAGCTCGCGGTCGCCCACACGCTCAAGAACGCGAGGGTACTCATGGACAAAGTCCGCGCCGGCGAAGCCGATTACCATTTCATCGAAGTCATGGCATGCCCCGGCGGATGCATCGGCGGCGGCGGACAGCCGACACCGGTCAACAAAGAGATCCGCGCGGCCCGTACAGCGGCGGTCTATCGTGACGACGAAGCCAACGTGCTCCGCCAGTCGCACAAGAACCCGGACATCATCGCCCTCTACGACAAGTGGCTCGGCAAGCCTCTCGGAGAGAAATCGCACCACCTTCTCCACACGCACTACAACGCGCAGCCGAGAGAAGTCTAGTTTCGAGAACAACAACGCTATACGAAATGGAGGAGCCGCGAGGCTCCTCTATTTTTGTCTCTTCTCATTGTAATAATCGCCGGGAATGTTTTATACTCGTAGGAAGCAAGAGCAAAAGACAGATATTTATCAAACGAACGAGGAGACGCGATAGAAATGGACAGCTAGGACAGCCTTGTGAGAGTTGAGAGACGAGGCAGCGTCGCAATAATCACGATGAACAGCCCTAAGAGCTTGAACTCGCTCACGCCGGACATGTGCGCAGTGCTCTGCGGTGCGGTCGCCTCATGCGAGTGCGACGAAGCGGTACGCGCCGTCGTCGTTACTGGGACGGGCAGGGCGTTCTGCGCCGGAGGCGACCTCCACACTATAGCCTCGCTGCACGACGACCGCGAAGCCGCGAAGGGATATGTGCGATGCGTAGGCAAAGTAGCGTCCGCCATCGCGCACTCTGCTAAGCCGTACATCGCAGCCGTCAACGGCGTGGCGGCGGGCGCTGGGTTCAACCTCGCCATTGTCTGCGACTTCGTATATGCCGCGTCGAGCGCGGCGTTCACTCAGGCGTTCTCTAGGATAGGGCTTGTCTCCGACTGCTGCGGGCACTTTCTGCTGCCCCGCGCCGTTGGGCCGCGTGTCGCGAAGAGCCTCATGCTGCTGCCGGAGAAGCTGACCGCCGCCGACGCGCTCAGGCTTGGACTGGTGGGTGCCGTGGTCGACGACGACGAGCTTGAAAGAAAAGTAATGGAAGTCGCGGAGAAATTAGCGAAACAGCCGCCGCTAGCCGTCAAATACAGCAAGAAGCTGCTCAATAATTTATCCGAGTTCGACGAGATTATGCGGCAGGAAGAAGAGATTCAAGCGGAGCTCATCACGAGCGAAGACTGCCGCGAAGGCATCAAAGCATTCTTCGAGAAACGCGAACCGATGTTTGGAGGAAGAAGCTAAAACATACCACGGAGGGGTGACTTTATAGCAAGTTGTTTTCTTTGCTGTATATTAATGGAGAGCGCCCCTCCATGATATAAGCCTCGAAAGCCGCCGCCCACTTCTCATGCGCCTCGCGGTAACGCGGCTTATCCTCCTCGCGCATATTCCTGATATCCGACAGATCCATATCCAGAATGCCAAGAAAATCCAAGGCCGTAACAACATCCTGCTTAATGCCGCTCTCCTGGGCCTCATTAAGCCCGAAGCGTATCAGGTCCTCAAGCATAAGATGCCCCATCTCGTGGATAAACGTGCTCCTGTCCGAAGACTCAAACAGAGAGACAAGCGCCTTCCCCGTCTCGCGGTTAAAATTTATCTGCCCGCGCGAGCGTTTATAAAATACGTCGTTTAAATCACTTCTACGCTTGTCAAGAACATTTTCGTCTGGTATATTGCTTGGTAAAGAGTTCAATGCTTTGGCTATTCCCGGGCGCAATGGTTGCGCAATCTGGCTTAGCCACGTTGAGCTCTTATTTTTGTTTAAATACCTGACGCCCATATCCGTTAATTCAGGCACAATCATACCATTCTGGAGACATCAATAAATCCATGCGTTGACTATCACTAAAGATTTTTGCACCGTCCTTACAATTGTGGTGTGGGCTTTTCTGGTTCCTTGGTTAAGTCCAGATATTCCTTAGATAATACTATTATTGCGCTGCCATCTGGACTATTCTTTCTCAATCCTACGCCACGTAGAGTTAAAATGGTTATGCTACCCCCGTCGTCGTTTGCTACAACATGTGTTTTATTTTGCAACACAGCCCCAAAAGCGTTATGAAGCGGTTCAACTGTCTGGGTCGTGCCTGATATATTCTTTAATACATATTCACGGATATCTTCTATGCGTTTTATATGTGGTAGTATTGTTTCACTTAATGAATCATACCATTCGTATCCAAAACTACCAGCGAGCATACGCCCATCTTTTGAAACATAACAAACAATTGGATATTTGTTGGGATCATTACTTATAGCACAATGATATTGAAACCCATCACGTATTTTAAAACCGTGACTTTCGACAAACCGCCGATTAAAACTATTTTCTAGATTTGTAAAAGTGACAGTCTTTAATGTATAACCATTCAAGAGGCCGCCTTCGCGAATTTTATGTGTTGCAGCCTTAAGGATTTCCTCCATTGGAGTCCCAAATGTATATCCATTGAATCCTGTAATATAAGGCGTGGCATAGGCAGAGGAAATAAATACAATAGAACACACTAAAATAATAAAAAAGATACCGTGTTTCTTAATCATTAGACATCTCCTCCTAGTAGTATGATGATAATATAACTATTATAGCAATATTATAAACACAGTTTTCCCGCAAGTAAAATCGGAAGGATAGCAACGGAAATATATATTATTCCGAGGTTATCCTTCCGATTATTTGTTTGTATGTGTGCCGACAATGAAGAAAGCCTAAACGGGCCCTTAGTTATTTCAGGGCTTTGAACACGTCGTTGTAATTCTTTAGCTCCAGCGCCCTGCTCCTGACGAAATTATACATCCTGTCGGCGCTCTCTATTCTGCTGATGGCCCCGCCTTTGTTCGCGGTATAGAATATGTTCGCCGACGCTTTGGCCTCGGCTTCGCGGAATTTTACCCACGCTTTCTGCGACTGTCTCAGGGATTCCTGCCCCTTCTTGCCGAGGCGTCCCATGAGAATTTTGTATTGCTTGTTTAGTTCGGCGTCCCATTTCTTCGTTCCTGCGGCGGTCACCTCGCACATATCGGCCGTGCTGGTCTTTTCGGCAAGGGCATTCTTGAACCACTCGTCGATGGGGTAGACTTTCTCCGCCGCGAAGGAGGCCGTGGGAAGCGAGAGCGCCATCAGGCAAAGCGCAAGCAGGAATACATGTTTGATCTTCATAGTATCGCATCCTTTCTTTAACAAATGAGATGTGAGTTCGCGTTTCGTACAAATAATTTTACATCTTATTCGGTCTGCAATCTATTCAATTCGTCAATATTATTGTAATGGATATAAATCTGCATTGCGGGCGACTTTTTCTTGTCATTAGCGCGGCATGTGGTAGCATAATGTCAAACCAAGCGGAACTAAGAGGAGGCGCGGCAGTTATGTGGTATGACGGATTGTTCAAAGAGTTAGAGGCGTCGAAAGACCCTGAGCGAGCCGAGAAGATGTCGGCGTACATGAAGGATAAATTTCCGTTCCTCGGTCTCCAGAAGTCGAGGCTGGACGAGATAATCAAGCCGTATTACAAGGAGAGCCGGAAGGCCGATTTCGACTGGGGGTTCGTCCGCCTCTGCTGGGACAAGCCGTATCGCGAGGCGCAGTATGTCGCCGTTGGGTATGTGCTGCTCCATCAGAAGAAGTTGGAGAAAGACGACCTCGAAAAGATACACGAGTTCATCGTTGAAAAATCATGGTGGGAGACGGTGGACATGCTGGATACCGCGGTCGGAACGATAGTGATGAAATACCCGGAGCTGAAGCAGACGATGCTCGAATGGTCCGTCTCGGACAATTTATGGCTGCGCCGCGCGGCGATAGATTTTCAGCTCAAGTATAAGGAGCAAACCGACAGAGCCCTGCTGTCACGGATAATACAGAACAACCTCGGAAGCAAAGAGTTCTTTATCAACAAGGCCGTTGGCTGGAGCCTGCGCGAATACGCTAAAACCAACGGCGATTGGGTGCGGCGGTTCCTCACCGAGTTTGACGACCGTCTCGCGCCGTTGAGCAAGAGGGAAGCCAGCAAGCATTTGAAGTAGAAAATTAGACGACGTAAGGCCGCTAGTAGTAGTTCTTCTCCACAGTCCTTCCCATCTTTTGCATCTGGGCCGCTAGGTCGTCGAGCAGACGCGATTTCACGCGGAGCTCCGTTGGGAAGTCTCCCATGCTGTGCGCTGGGTTGACCGCCTTGCCGATGAAAAGCTGCAAATTAGTGCATTTGTCTATCAGCATTTTCGCGAGCTGGGACGCCCCGTTTGGCGCGTTTATCTCGTCGATGGTATTCTGCGACGCCGGAGAGTTCATATATTCGTCCATGAGTTCAAGGACCTTTTTTATCGTGAGTACGCCCTCGGTCACGAGGTCGATGCCTTCTATTGACGCCGTGGGCGGAATATCTAAATTGCTGAAGTCGAGGTTGACTTTCAGCTCGCGCCCAAGCTCCCGCGCGAGTATCTGTGAGCTTGTGCCTCCGCATACGATGTGCGGCCCGGCGACGTTCATGTAATCCTCAACGAGCTTCTTGTCCTCCCCCTGATCCTTTGGCGGGCCCGAGAAGAGCGCGACCGTCTGCGGGCGCATGACGTGAAGAACGGAAACCGTTGTGTCGTCGCCTGGCTTGCCGCAGTAGAGGTCTTTGCAGACGCCAAGCACGCCCTGTATCAGCTCAGGCGAAGTCTTTGTCTTCTCGGGAGTCCTTTCAAGGTAATCGCATACGGACTTCCACCCCCAACCGAAGCTGAGCGTCTCGCCCATGCCCGCCTGGGTCACGCCGTCGCTGACGATTACGAAGGAGTCGCCAGGCTGCGCCGTGAAGCGGCATTCGCGTATTTGTTTCCCGGCTATATTCTTTTCGTTATAATCAAAAGGCAGATGTCTGCCGCCGCGCATGAGTATGCAGGGCGGATTGTCGTATTCGACGAGATACCCGCTGCCGTCGCTTGCCACGCGCAGTATCATGAACGTGGAATAAGCGAGCCCACGAACCTTGCATACGGGGAGCGTGTGCGCTATGGTGTCCACGGTGTCTTCTATCGAGGCCCCTTCGCTGATCATCGTCGATATTATCTTTGATGTGAGGGTGGAGAGGATGTTCGCCTTGACGCCGCTGCCGAGCCCGTCGGAGAGCACGAGCAAAGTGTCCTCAGGGGATTTGACTATCTGTACCCTATCCCCGCAGAGCTCTTCGTTCTTTTTGTTGAGGCTGGCGTAGCAAGCGTCAACGCAGAGGCTTGTCATCTTTCTCCTCCGTCGCCCCGTCGTAGATTATTAGATCTTTGAGCTTGGTGAGCGTGACCTTCGTCTCAGCGGTCGTCTCGCCGAGGAGGCTCGCTATCTCCTGCGCTACTGTCATCTGTTTGTCGATGACTTTCTGCGCCATCTCCATCGTGTCGAGCTTCATCTTATTAGCCTTGTCGATTTTGCGTTCTGTCTCCGTGATATCCTGTAAGAACGCGACGGCGATGTTCTGCTCCGGCACATATATCATGGTCTGATTGACGATTATCCCGCGCATGTCATAGCTGGTCTTCTTCTGCGGTATAGACTTCTGTTCGCCGATAGCTACGGCGAAGTCCACAGGGTCGAGGAAGTCCTTTATCTCATGTCCGATTATCTCATTGCGCGGAAGCCCGAAGAGTTTCTGCGCGGCGACGTTGCATTCCTTTATCTTCATCTCGCCGTTGACGGCTATGATGTAGTCGGGGCTCACGGAGAGAGTGACGTTCGCGAGCGTTTCAGATATTTGGCTCATATACGGCATGCACATATAAAGCTCCGCCTTGCCCTGATAGACGGCAATGGCCTTGTCGCGACATGTCCTGTAGCCGCAGCTTCCGCAGTTCAGCTCATGCTCGGGCGACGTCTTGCCTATCTGCGCCAGTATCTCGCGTATAGTCTTCTCGTCTGGGATGTCCTCGCGAAGCGGCTGCGGCTCTATGGCGCGGACGAGCTCCACGCTGTCCACGGCAGGATGCGCCTCTTTGAAGGTCTCCTTGCGCGCCTCGATGTAACGCTGGAGTTTGAGGGAGAGCCCTATCGGGCGATACTCTGAGCTGATGCGCTCCGGCCCGTTGACGCAGCTTCCATAGCACGCGCTCGCCTCGACGAAGCAGCCGTGTATCTTTCCGGCCTGCATCTCCTGCAAGAACTCTATAATATCCTGAGTCCCTTGGAGGCTCATAAACGTATATTTCTTTTCGGCGTCGGAGTTCGGCGAGAGGTTTGCGCGAACGTCGGAGAGTATGCCCTCGAAGACGGGGTATATCTCGGAATATGTCTCGTCGTTGCCGAAAGTCCCTTCTTCCTGCGCCGCTATCTCTATGCCTTCTTCGTTGAGCCACCTTCCGAGCTGCTTGAAGGTTACGACTCCCGAAATGTGAGGCGTCTTTGCTATTCGCGCCTCTTCTATCTTGGAAATGCAGGGCGCGAAGAATATTATGTCCGTGTCCTCGCCCCATTTCTTTTTGAGGAGCAGGCCGTGCGTCTCCATCGGGGAGAGAACAGGCGCGAGGCTGGGTACGAGTTCTGGAAAATATTTCTGCACAAGGAAGACGACCGACGGACAGCAGGTCGTTATCATGTTGTCCATCGAGCCGGTCTCGAGTATGCGCGCATACTCCCTCGTAACGGCGTGAGCGCCCATCGAAGTCTCTTCAACAGCGTCGAAGCCGAGCTTCTTGAGCGCCGTCACGATACGGAACCTGTTCTTTATCCCGAACGACGAGACGTACGACGGCGCGAGGGCCGCTACGGTCTTCTGCGATGGGCTTGACGCCATTGCCTTTATGTCGGATATGTCATGAATGAGCGATTTCGCCTTCTGCGGACAGTTGCGTATACATCTCCCGCAGAGTATGCAGGCGTCGTCGAGGACCTCTACTTTATCGTCGGAGTATTTTATGGATTTTACGGGGCAGACTTTGAGACATCTGTAGCAATTTTTGCAGTTGGCTTTCGCGACATGTATATATTTCATCAGTTCAACCTCGGTAAGATATTTTTTTCAAAGAAATTCCGCGCATCGTCAG
>JAUNSQ010000160.1 GCA_030539135.1 Synergistaceae bacterium
AGACGCTGCCGCCGAAGTCTATATTATTGATATCAACGACATGGGCGCCAGGGCCGATAGCGACGGAGAATTGCTCTGTGGCGCTCGTTCCAGTGCCGATTGCGACCGAGTCCGTGCCTCCTGTCGCGCTTGCGCCGCCGGCATAATAGTATGCGGCGCTGGCCTCCCAAGGACTTGATAATGCTATGACGAAGGCCAGTAACGCCGCCAGCCACACATTGCCGTTCTTTTTGTTGTATGTCATTACTGTTTCACCAGCCTTTCCATTTACTTTTTAACAATGTCAACGACGACACCGTTGAACAGTTTTAGTATCTTGTCGCTGATATTTGTCGTATCCGAAAAAGCAACCGTGAAATTTGTCGGCAGCACGACGCTGATTTCGCCGCCGCTGGAGTTCAGCCATTTGACTACGGTCTCGTCAAGCCGGCTCCTGACCAGAGTCGTCACACGCGCATACTCAGCCTGATACCGCTCCGTGAGCTGCCTCTGTCTTTGTGCGATGAGCTGTGCGGAGTCCGACTTGCCTGCGCTGCTTTTTTTGTAGCTTTCCAGCTCGGCTTCCAGTTTGACCTTAAGCTCGTCAACATACCGCTGCGCGGCCTTTCCCGGTTTGCTGGCGTCAATGACGCGCGCCACGTCCAGCACCGCTACCTCAGCAGCGCGGGCAGGCGCGGCGAACGCAGTAAAACAGGCAGCCGCGCAAAGCGCAATGCATACGATAACCACAATAACGTTGAATTTCCCCCTGAAAATCATTTTGATACACCCTCCTAATTAGATAGTTAAAACTAATTCGCACCAGTTGAAATGCAATGTCAAAAATATTCAATATTTAACAAAAATCACACCTCCCGCGCTTGAGTGTTTTTTAATATGTACTTTAGGTCAAAATATTGTTTCTTAAGTTGAATAACACCCCCTCGAACCTGCAACGCGGTATCCCTTTTGTCGTTTTGATAAACTACACGCAATTTATATCGCACACAAGAATATTTTTATAAATTCTTAAGAAACGAAATCTGAATGTTACATCTTTATTGCATAAAATACGCATCCATTTGTATTTTACTGACATTGCAAAATAAATGAGAATGTTTTTGATGTATAAGCGTAATAGCATTTTGGTAAGTAAAAAGTGCAGTGTACTTTGCGCGTATCGCACGGTATCTGTATTTATTATCGTTTATCTCTTGTATGCCTATTATTTCTACCGGTATAATTGCGGTAAATTGAACATATCTCTCAACATGACTCAATTTGTGCATATTTGCATGTTAATTTATGTATTGTTGGGCGATATGTGTAATTATTAAATTGATTCGTCGGTCAAGGATATCAAGGGGGTGATTCTGCCATGCAGCTGAAGCATTCAGTTTTTGACATTGTAAAAGACGTTATGTCTCTCCATAACGCCGCGTACGCTGACCACGCCATCAGGGTGGCGTATATTTTTCTCGCAATGTCGCAATTTGATGAGAAAATTAACGTTGAGACGCTGCACAATCTCATATTACTGTGCATGTTTCATGACATCGGCGCGTTTAAGACAGAAAAGGACACGGACCAGCTTGGCTTTGAAGTGTCAAACACTCTTTCCCACTCCGTTTATGGCTACCTGTTTATCAAGCACCTCTCTCATCTTAGCGCCTGCGCGCCAGTGATCCTGTACCACCATCTTCACTACAACAAGCGCGAGATGTGCCGCTTTAAGCAGAAGGACTACGCGATGCGCCTCTGTCTGGCGGACAGACTCGACATGTGTATATCCGCCGGGTACAACGATGAGACAGTCATGCGCCACATAGTCAACCGTTCCGGCAGCATGTTCAGCCCATACGATGTGAAGCTGCTGACGGACGCGGACAAGAGACATAACATCCTCGCCTCGCTCAGGGACGGCTCATATGAGGAAGCTGTCAGAAACTACTTCAACAATTACGTATACAAGGACGAGATGCGCGAAGACCTTATTGTTACGCTCTCTATGACACAGGACTTCATAAACGAAAAGATGGTCGCTCATTCGATTGAGACGGCGCAGTACGCCGAAACGCTTGGCCGCTGCTTCGGCGTTCGCGGCGTCGCGGAAGAAAAACTGCTATATTTCGCAGGGCTCTTTCACGATATCGGCAAAGCAGAGGTTCCGGATGAAATACTGCGCAAGCAGTCCTTCCTTGACGCGGAAGAAAACGCGATATTCCGGAAACACCCTGTGTACACGCGGCAAATAATATCCAGAATATTTGAGGGCGACATAATCGAGATAGCGTCAAGACATCACGAAGCGCTGAACGGCAGCGGCTATCCGGACTCGCTCAGCGACAGGGACCTGACCATTCCACAGAAGATTCTTGCCGCCGCAAACATGCTGAGCAAGCTGCTGGGCCGCCGCGGAAGCGGCCCAGCCTCGGCGGACGAGGGAGATATGCTCATTATGCTGAACGGCATGGTCGACAAGGGTAAGCTGGACAGGAGGGTTGTGCGGGTTCTATTTGATAACTACAACAGGATAGTACATACAACAGCTATCGATCCGCAGAAAATACTAAAGCGCTATGAATCAATAAAAAAGAATTATAATGCCTGCATAAAAAAGTACAGTATATTAGATAATACCTTCAGAAACAATGTTAGCGTCTATAATGACTTTCGTCTTCTCTTTGACTACAGTTGTCTGGAAAAAAACCTCGCGTATAAATCTTTCAATTTCAGCAGATCAACAGACCTGAATTTTTCATAGAACGTAATCTGGTAATTATTAATCATCTGCACAGAAGGGAGAAAAAGCTATGAAAAAGACCATACGCTGCCCGCTGATAATACTGGATTTCTGGCGATACTATGCAGCAGGCGCATCGGACTACCTGATACAGCTAGAGGCCCCGCCGTCATTCGTCCCTTTAACTATATACGAAGAACACGGATGGTCCTACCTGCTCGCGGACGTACAGTGCGAAGGGGCCGCCGCAGTCCGGCACAATATAACCATTCATGAAGGGCCCATCGAGGACGGCGCTGAAGGGCTGAAATATATCGGCGTGCTGCCGGTCCCCAAAAGCGCTGTCCGCTTATATTTCTATTACAGTCCCGAACATGGAGCGACTCCCGCGGCTGATGCGAATTGTCCGAAAGCGGGCTGGCGCCGCGTCGACTGAGCCGTTACCGGAGCGGCAGATTTTGCGATTTCAGGAAAATGATTTGTGCCGTTTGCGTCAAAATAAGCTAAAATGTATCCACGGCAAAACATGCCTGAAAAGGGGATCGCGTTGG
>JAUNSQ010000161.1 GCA_030539135.1 Synergistaceae bacterium
GCATGGACGATTGTAACGAGATACTGTCAGAGTGGATAAGAAAATACCCCGACCAGTGGATGTGGATGTACCCGAGATGGGAATCTGTTGAGAACGGAGACTTTGACGATGTACTTGGGCATTGACCCAGGCCGTTTCAAGATAGGTTTTGCCGCGGTGGACGGCGATAGGCTTGTCTTCTCAGCGATAATCCCGAAGGACAGAGAGGAAGTCCTGCCGCGGGCCATGAACTCTCTCGACCTCTCGCCGCTCAAAGAGTGGACGAGAGAGGGGAGCGTAGACTCTGTCGCGCTTAACCGTGATGTAAAAATATTTATCGGAGACGGTACGTCGTCGGATGAACTGAAAGAAAACCTTGCGGGAGCGGCGGATATCACGACCGTGAACGAATACGGCACGACGCTCGCCGGAAGAGAACTCTACTGGAAGCTCCATCCGCCAAAGGGGCTTTGGGCGCTCATCCCAACGTCGCTAAGGACGCCGCCGCGCGACGTCGACGACCTTGCCGCGTGGGCAATAATAATATCCGCGCTGAAAAACAACGCGGATAAAAAGTAGTCGGACGAAAAATTTTTAACTACTTCTGAAAGATAACAGTCTCGACCTTCACCCCAAAATTCTCGAATTCGCCGCGCATGGCCTTGACCATCTCGGACACGGCTCCATTGTACGCGGCCTGTGCTGCGCCCGATGGTTCTTTAAAGGCGCGCGCGATAACGGACGCGCCGTCCCTCCCGAGCATATATGGCAGGGCGCATCTGCAAAGCGAGTGAAATTCGTTTATCGCGTTCGTGTAAAAGACGAACTCCTCCTCTGTGATATCGAGGAACAGCGAAGTTTTGTCATCGCGGGAGACGTCGAAGATGAGAGTATCTATGCCTCCAAACTTATCGGCGCACCCTATAACGGCCGGCGCGATTGCAGCTAGGTTTTTATCGGAACAAATGTAGGGGAACGCTTCAACGCCCGACGCCGCGCAAAACTCAACGAGCCCGGCCGCGGCCTTTTCAGTGTCCGCCGTGAAGAACACAAGCGAACCATTCCCGCATTCCGGCAGGATGTAATTCAGCGAGTCGATCGTCGCAGAAAAGATAAACGTAATTTTCTTTTCCAAATTTTTAGCCTCTATTTGCCCTCTTCGAATTTCCCCAATTTCTTTAGGATGTCTTTATACCCGTCGGGTCCGTACTCGACGCATTTCTTGACGCGGCTGATCGTCGCGGTGCTCGCGCCCGTCATCTGCACGATCTGAGGGTACGACATGCCTTTGAGAATAAGGTTGGCGACCTGAAGTCTCTGTGAGAAAGCCTTTATCTCCGCGAAAGTAGCAACGTCTTCGAGGAAACGATAGGCCTCCTCCCTGTCGGTGATCGACGTTATAGCGTCGCAGAGCTGATCTGTTGATTCGTCTTTCCATTGCTGTGACATGATTATCTACCTCCGCTGTGTACCTGTAAGAAGAGCCTTTTATCAATCATACGATATAAATAAATAATGTCAAGACATATTAACTAATTAAAGTGCGATAATGAAAAATACGCAACAAATGGTAGAATATATACTCGGCTAATAAATTAAATACCGCCGCGCATGGCGGCTGGAGGAACGAAAGATAATGGCAAAGAACATAACACCGAAGGAAAAAGATTATTCACAGTGGTATCTTGATGTCATACGGGCTGGGGAACTTGCGGATTACGCGCCTGTGCGCGGCTGTATGGTCGTCCGCCCGACAGGATATTCCATCTGGGAGATGATACAGAAATATTTTGACGAAGCGTTCAAGGAGACGGGGCATCTCAACGCATCTTTCCCGCTTCTTATCCCGCAGTCATTCCTCTCGAAGGAGGCCGAGCATGTCGAAGGTTTCGCGCCCGAGTGCGCGGTCGTGACCCACGCCGGAGGCGAAGAGCTAGAGGAGCCGCTTATCATTCGCCCCACGTCCGAAACGGTCATCGGCTATATGTACAGCAAGTGGGTCCAGTCGTGGAGAGACCTCCCCCTACTTATAAACCAATGGTGCAACGTAATGCGCTGGGAGAAACGCCCGCGCCTCTTCCTGCGCACGTCGGAATTTTTGTGGCAGGAGGGGCACACGGCCCACTCCACAAAGAAAGAGGCGGTCGAAGAGACGCTGCGTATGCTCGATGTCTACAGGAGGATAATGGTCGAATACCTCGCGCTGCCGGTCGTTGCTGGAGAAAAGACGGACGGGGAACGTTTCCCTGGCGCGGACAACACATACACATGCGAGACGATGATGAGCGACAAGAAGGCGCTTCAAGCGGGGACGAGCCACTATCTCGGACAGAACTTCGCGAAAGCCTTTGAGATACAGTTCCAGAACAAAGACGGGGATATGGAGTATGCCTACACGACTAGCTGGGGTGCCTCGACAAGGATGATCGGAGCCCTCATAATGACGCACTCCGACAACGACGGTCTTATAGTTCCGCCGCGCATAGCTCCCGTCAAGGCCGTGATAGTCCCTATATGCACAGACCCGGCGAAAATCGAAAGCGTTATCCTGCCGAAGGCGAAAGAGATACAGAAACTTTTGAACGGTGCGCTCGGAGGGCGTTATGTGAGCGTGGACGAACAGTTCCACATGCGCCCGGGCGACCGCTTCTTCAGCCATTTACAGAAGGGCGTGCCTCTCCGTTTGGAACTTGGCGAAAAGGAATTTGCCGGAGAGAAACTTCGCGTCGTCCGCCGTGATACCGGCGAGAAGATAGATATCGCGTGGAGCGAGATGGAGAAGGCCATCCCCGCGCTGCTCGAAGAGATACAGAGCAATCTGTTGAAGCGCGCGCGAGCTTTCCGTCTTGAGAACACGCACAAGGCCTCGAACATGGACGAGTTCAAAGAGATACTTGAAAAAGAAGGCGGCTTCATCGAAGTATACTTTGGCGGAACAAAGGAAGACGAGAAGGCCATCAAAGAAGCGACGGGAGCCACGCCGAGGTGTTATCCGCTGGAGAGCGCCGGCGAGCGCGGAAAGTGTTTCTACACTGGCAAAGAGAACGCCAGAAAGGCCATCTTCGCCAAAGCGTATTAGTCTTTGCAAATATAACGTAAGACGAAGGGGCGCCAGGTCGGCGCTCCTTTTATATTATCTCCTGGAAGTCGTCCTTGGATATGCCGCGCGCGTTGCCGGATATCAACAGTCCGCTGTCGTATCTTTTGGGGATTATCTCAGTCTCTTGCGAGACGTTGGTCCCGTCGCTCTCCGCCGCGACCCTTACATAATATGGCGTCAGG
>JAUNSQ010000162.1:0-960 GCA_030539135.1 Synergistaceae bacterium
TTGATTCGAATACCGGCCCTGTCCCTCTTGCAAATATCGCCATAATACGGAACGTCGTGCCCCCGTCGTTGTAGTATTCCTTTTGGTAGCTGTCAAAGGCGGGGAGGTATTTTGCCTCGTCGTTGTATGTGTAATAGACTTGATACCACACGGACAAACTATCGGTATTGCGCATAAGCCCCTTTGAGATAAGCGACGATTCGACCGCCGCGACGGACGACATCGACCAGCATGTGCCGAACGGTTTGCCGTCGGGGTGTTGCTGCCTTATGGGAGCCATCCATCCCTTCTGTCTCAGGTCGTAAGATCGCGGCAGAGACGTCTCCGCTCCAAACGACAAAGATGCCGTGAGAGTCAGAGCGAGGACGGCGAAAGGGAGGGCAAGTTTCTTGAAATATTTACGTTCGTTCATAAGACCATCTCCTGAAACAGGGGATAGAATACAGGCGCGGGGGACCCGCGCCTGTCTGGTGTAATACTTCGTTGGTTACTTAGTCTTCTTTCTTTTTAAGAGCAATTGGGATCGCCGCGAATATCAGCAGCACAGCCCAGTCCGCGTTGCATCCGCCGGAGCTCGGTTTCGGGCGAATGTTGTCCTTGACCTTGATGGTCAGGCTCTGCGAGGCTGCCAGAGTGTTGTCTTTGCTGGTGTAGGCGGTGATGTCCATAGACAGCGTCTTGTTTTCATACGCCGACAATATGAAATCGTGCTTGAACTCGTAGAGGCACTCGCCAGTCTTGACGTTCTCCTGAGACCACGAGTCGTAGTAATGGCGGTCAAGGGCTATCGGTTTATCGTAAGAAAGGACTTCTTTGCCGCCTTCGCTTATCGAGTAATGTATCTTAGCGATACGGTCCTGAATCGTATAAGATTTGTTAGGGCTCGCTATTACCTCGCACGGTATAGGGATCACAACGCCGAAGATGGAGAGCAGTTCGTCCGGCTCGACCTCTATCACG
>JAUNSQ010000162.1:970-3260 GCA_030539135.1 Synergistaceae bacterium
TTATGGTCGTCGAGGTTATAAATATTGTCGGATGGCGTGGTTACCCCCTCGCGGAATTCAACGCGCGCCAGCTCCATCTTCTTAGCGCGGTCCATTGAAACAAGATTGCCGTCCTTTGTCCCGTCCGAACCAATGACGGAGGGCTCGCCGATGTCGTAGCGGTAGAAGTGCACCCTATCCGACGATATGTCGCCCCTGTGCGCGAGGTACGCCAGCTCGACGTTCTGCGTCGCGTTCCATGAGTGCACGTCGTAGAGTATCGCGTGGACGTTGCCCTCGTTGTACTCGATGGAGTCGTTCGGACGCCAGCGTCTTGTTATCTCAAATGTGTCCCAGTAGCCGGGGAAATAATCCCAAAGCAGCGTATATTCGTCTGGGTCGCGCTTCGCGAAAGCGTCGAGCTTTACGTTGTGCCCGTTGACATAAGAGTAGCGGGTCAGCATCTTGCCCTTTGTGTAGCCGTATGTGATAGGTATCGTTCTGCTGACGATTTCACCGCCAGAGCCTGTTAACGCTATTTTTAACTTGTAGTTTCCGGCTGGGATGTCGTCAAGAGGATACCCATATTGATCCGTATAGTTTAGCTGATATTCTTTGGTTACGCCGCCCATGATGATTCCTGCAAAAAAGTCCCCGCTCGTATATTTCCCAGTTTTAGTGTCAAAGCCGTGCTTGTTGTATATCATGGCCTTGTTAAGCAGCTCAAGGAACTGGTCAGCGCTGTTGTTGATGTACATCATATCGGGCGCCATCCACTTATCGACGGAAGTGATGCTCGAATGCGCGTCGTAAGTGTACACATGGTCTTTGCTGCTCGCATAGGGAATGTATATATCCGTGCTGGGCGTGTACCCCGTGTTGTCGACATGCGACTGAACGATGCGTTCATCAAGCAGTACGTCGCCCTCGGTATACAGCCCGATCCATACGTCAAAAGAAGCGGGGTCGCCTGCCTCTCGGGTTATCGTCCCCTTGATGAGCAGGTCTCTTGACGGCGCGATCGTCATGTTCAGTTTAGGTTGGATTATGTCAAACGACAGAGCCTCCGCCATTGGGCAGATCAGACAGACAGATATAAATACTACCGCAAATATTCGAGCAAACTTACGCACAAAAATCGCCTCTTCCCCTAAATAATTTAATATTCCGGTGTTGATTTGAAAAATTCAGCGCGACGCGCAATATTTTATAAATATATCTGAATTTATTATATGGGAGGGATACAAAATAAAAATACCCCAATAGGGGTATTTTTACAATCTTTTCTGCATCAGTTCTACTTTGGAGTGTATCTCAAGCTTGCGGTAAATATTTTTCTTAATGACGCGAACCGTCCCGTCCGATATACAGAGGAGCTCCGCTATTCGTGTTGTCGTGAGTCCTTGCTTTATCAATAATGATACCTGTCGTTCGCGCCGTGTCAAGGTTATGCCGACTGATTTGACGCTCTCTTTTATTTTATTGATACCGATCAGCATCCTGCCGGATAACTTCAGTATTTCGTCAATAGCGCGAGTGTCTTTATATGTCTTGCTTATGATTTTTAACAGCTTACCCAGCTCCGCGCCGTGCTCCGCAAACGGCATGAATACCCTGTCCGGAACGGCGGTGTCGAGAGCCTGCCCGAGAGCTTCAAGCGCGCCGTCCCTATCGCCCGACCGCTCTAGGACTATCGCATGATATATCAGATAGTAGACTTTGGGCAGCTGCATGTGGAGCTGCTCAGTCAAAGCCATGAATTCGTTCAGCAGCTTGTTGAATTCTTCTGTGTCGGAGCGCATCAGAGCACGGGCGTAGGATATGTGGGCGAACGGGACGGCGGAGAGGTATATGCTCTCCTGTATCGACTTCATATCATGCATCCATCCAGGAAGTCCGTCTTCGATATCGAGCAGCGACGAAAGAAAGGCCCTGCACATGTCGGCCGTTACGGTTCCGCTCTGTTCGTAGCCCTCAAAACTTCTGCGGCGTATATTTTTAAGCTGTTTGTTGAAGCCGTCAACGTCGCCGCGGAGCACCGCGATACGGGCGAGCGCGAGCTCCGCGCAGAAGGCGATGCTGTCTTGCTTCTGTCCCTCCGCGGCGCGCAGAGTCTCAAGGCATATCTGTTCGGATGCGTCGTCGTCTCCCTCAAGCAGAAGGAGGTCCGCCTCCATTGCCTTCGGCGACCCCATGCCGTGACCGTTGGTTAGTTTATAGTAGCATGGCATACCATATTGGAGCTGTTTCAGGGCTTCACGGGCCTTGCCTCGCTCACGCCAGAACATGTACACGACAGACGAAGCGCCGG
>JAUNSQ010000163.1 GCA_030539135.1 Synergistaceae bacterium
AACAATTGTTTATATTGCGGGATAAGACGCGACAACCGCGAAGCCGTTCGTTATCGTCTGACTGAGGACGAGATAATGGACTGCTGCGAGTATGGGTATGAGATAGGATTTCGCACGTTCGTCCTTCAGGGTGGAGAAGATATGTATTTCACCGACGAACGCCTTGTGAAGATAATACGCGATATTAAAAGTAATTTTTCCGACTGCGCGATAACGCTATCGCTTGGAGAAAAGGAACGCGAATCGTATCAAAAACTTTTCAACGCGGGAGCGGACCGCTATCTGCTGCGCCATGAGACGGCCAATGAAGAACATTACGGTAAACTCCATCCGTCGGAGTTGTCCTTCAAACATAGGATGAAATGCCTCGATGACCTGCGGAATATAGGGTACCAGACCGGATGTGGAATGATGGTCGGTTCCCCATATCAGACGAAAGAAAATCTTGTGGAAGACCTTATGTATATGAAGAAGTTCCAGCCGCAGATGATAGGCATAGGCCCTTTCATCCCTCATAAGGACACCCCGTTTAGAGGTCATACGGCGGGGAGCGCGGAGGAGACACTGTTTCTTCTGAGCGTAATCAGATTGATGATGCCGAACGTCCTCCTCCCTGCGACGACAGCGCTTGGTACTGTGCGGGGCGACGGAAGAGAACAGGGGATACTGGCAGGGGCGAACGTCATTATGCCGAATATCTCACCCAAGGATATGAGGAAGAACTATTTGCTATATGACAACAAAATTGGCACGAAGGACGACGCGTCGGAGAGCGCACGCCGTATCGCGGAATGCGTAAAAAATATCGGTTATGAAGTCGTCGTTGACCGCGGCGATTATAAGATTTGCTAAGCCAAGACTGGAGGACGAATATGTTAAAGATCGCTGTATATGGTAAGGGCGGGATAGGGAAATCTACGACGGTTTCGAACTTGTCAGTCGCGTTTGCGCGGCGTGGTCTGAAGGTGATGCAGATTGGCTGCGACCCAAAGGCCGACTCTACGATCAACCTGCATACTGGGAAGGACGTCGAAACAGTCTTGAATTTGATACGCAAGAACGGCAACGCTCCGAAGCTGGAGGATATGGTCACGGAAGGGTATGCAGGCGTCCTTTGCGTCGAGGCCGGAGGCCCTACGCCCGGGCTTGGCTGTGCGGGACGCGGAATCATAGCCGCGATGGAGAAGCTTGAAGAGTGCAGAGCGTTTGAGGTATATAAGCCGGACATAGTATTCTATGACGTACTTGGAGATGTGGTGTGCGGAGGGTTTGCGATGCCTATCCGCGAAGGATATGCCGAGAAGGTTTTTATCGTAACGTCAGGCGAAAATATGGCGATACACGCCGCAGCGAATATAGCAGAGGCTGTCAAAAATTTTGCTTCGAGAGGATATGCAACGCTGGGCGGTCTGATACTCAACAAGAGGAATGTGCCGAGGGAGATAGAAAAGGTGGAAGAACTTGCCGCCGATATAAATTCGAAAATCGTGGGTTCGCTTGATTTCAGCGTGACAGTACAGCAGGCGGACGAGCTTGGGAAGACTGTGCTTGAGGCTTTTCCTGACAGCGTCGCTGCCGCGCAGTATATAAAACTTGCCGATTCCGTGATTGAAGCCTGTGGAGGGCTTGTCGATGATAGACCCTAGAGCGCTTGACTCTTCTGGAGCGTCATTGCTGATAAAAGATGCAAAGTCGCTCTCACCGTACGAATACGGGATAGAATATGGTTCGCCCGCGAGGGGCTTGTGGAATATCGTGCATACTGGAATGCTTGTTCCTGAGAGCCACCAAATCTTTGTATGCGCGCAGAGCTGTCTGCGCGGGGTAGTGTTGACCGCAGCGGAGATGAACGCTACGGATAGATTTTCCACTATTGCCGTGTGTGAGAATAACGCGCTTGACGGAGATATGGAGAGCCTGATCATCGACGGAGTTGCGGATGTCCTTAAAAAACTGCCGTATAAACCAAGGGCTGTCATGGTATTTACGAGCTGCATACATCACTTCATCGGATGCGACCTTGATTTCGTCTATGCCAGGCTGCGTGAGAATTTTCCTGATATAGATTTCACCGATTGCTATATGAACCCGATAATGAGAAAGACGAAAACCGCGCCGGAGCCCAGGATGCGCGAGCAGCTTTACAGCCTTTTGCATCCCGCCGAAAAACTGAACGCAAAGGCCGTTAATATCATTGGCAATAACTTTTCGACGAACGATACGAGCGAGCTGTATTCTATGCTTAGAGCTGGAGGGTATGCCGTGCGCGACGTGTGCCGCTGCAGGACTTACGACGAGTTCCAGAAGATGGCGGAGAGTTCAGTCAATATTACCTATCATCCCGCGGCGGTCATAGCCGCCGAGACGTTGAAGAAGCGGCTTGGGCAGGAACATATTTATGTCCCTGTGAGTTACGAATACGATGAGATAAAGGCGAACCTGACAAAGTTATCAGATATGCTTTCGCTTGCGATGCCTGACGTTGATAGTTTAAGGGCGGCTGCCGAGCTGGAACTTACTAAGACGGCGGAACTTTTGGGCGATACTCCTATAGCCATCGATTACACAGCTACGCCAAGGCCGCTTGGACTCGCAAAGCTTTTGCTAACGCATGGGATGAATGTTATATCAGTTTACGCGGATGTCTTTTCCCCCGAGGAGCGGTCGGCATTTGACTGGCTGAAGGAAAACGCGGGAGACTTAAGGCTGTACGCGACGGTCCATCCTAAGATGGGAGTTCTTCCTCGCGTCGAAGCGGGGAGATACGGTGGAAAACTTCTAGCGATAGGGCAAAAGGCGGCGTACTTTACCGGCACGAGACATTTTGTAAATATCTTAGAGTGCGGAGGGTATTACGGATTTAGCGGGATATGCAGGCTGACGGAGGATATACGTGACGCCGCGTGTAATGAAAAAGATACGGCGAAGATAATACAAGTCAAAGGATGGGGGTGCTGCTGTTGAAACAGACTTGCAGCGTACTTTCAACTTACGCGGCGGACGTTTCGGGCGTATGCTCCGCGCTCTATGAGATGGGCGGCATGACGGTCATGCACGACCCTTCGGGGTGCAACTCTACGTACAATACTCACGACGAACCGCGCTGGTACGATATGCCAAGCATGGTCTATTTGTCGGCACTGTATGAAACGGAGGCTATGCTTGGAGACGAGAGCAGGGTAATCAACGATATATGCAGGGCCGCGGAAGAACTTTCCCCGCGCTTTATCGCCATTGCCGGTACTGTTATACCT
>JAUNSQ010000028.1:0-9388 GCA_030539135.1 Synergistaceae bacterium
CGGGACTCGCTTCTGCGCGTCCCGCTCTTATATATTTAAACAGCCGATATTGATTATTTGTGTCTCGGGTCTCTAAACTTCCAGTCGTTCACAGCCGTAAAGTCGCCCTCTACGGAGCATCTGCTGCCGCGATACAAGAAACCAGATATCACTATCGAATATTTCTGCCCGCGCGCAAGTCCGCTGATGATTATGTCCAGCTCGTCCTTATCGGTCTTTTTGATTCTTGCCGAGTAGGTTTTGCCGTTATTGTCCTTGATAAATACCCTCTCGCTTCCATCCCAGCGTATTTCGTTATCATGTCCCACGGCGTCGTCGATGTCCACTTCGAGTTTGTTTCCGCGTTCAAATTCCATCTTCCCAATGAAAAGCGACGTGTTTATCTTAGCCGCGGGAGCGCGATCTGACGTGTCTTGCGGCACAGCCCCCTTGCTCTTCCTCTTGGGGTCCGCGATGAATGAGCCGACCACAGTGGCCTGACTCTGAGAGCCAAAGTTGATATTTGAGACATGTATGTTGTAGCGTTCGAGCGGGACGATGTCTTTAATAAAGACGAGCATCGTATCGTCGTCCTTCATCGTAATATCGGCTGGGACTATTTTCCCTTTGGAGTCGCGGACTACGGCGGTCTCCTGTTTTGTCCATATTATTTTGGGGTCCCTAACTGTGTCGTCGTCCAAGTCTATCTCTACCCTGCCGTTGCCCTTATATTCTATCTCTTCGATCTTAACGTTCTGCGCGGCAAACGCCATGGACGCAAAGGCAAGGCAAAACGCGGCGGATAACAATATTATTTTCTTCATTCATTATTCCCTCCTATGTCTGTTTTAAACTGTCTATCTGCGATTAGATTATATATTCCCGATAATGACTGTGTCTAGGTTTTCTTTCGCCGTTTCAGCCAACATTTTTAGAACGTCAATATCCGTTGGGAGTCTATCAAGCATATCGCGCCTTGGAAAAAATCTTGTTATGTGCAAAGGGATACGCTTGTCTACCGACGAAACCCAAGACGACAGTTCAGACATCTCTTCCGGCGAGTCATTTTCGTCAGGTACGATAAGCGTGGTCAGTTCGACATGCGAACATTCCACCGCCGCTTTTATAAAATATTTGACCATCTCAAGGTCTCCACCAAGCCTTTTATACCATTCGCCGCTAAATCCTTTGAGGTCTATGTTCCAAGCGTCTATATACGGCAGGACTTCACTGAGAGTATTTTGAGCGAAAGCTCCATTTGTAACGACGACATTTTTCATCCCGGCTTTGTGTATCTCGATGGCTGTGTCGCGGACATACTCGTAGCCTACAAGAGGCTCGTTGTACGTATAAGCGAGCCCGATGTTCCCTTTGCTCACCATCTTCATGGCAAGTGCCGCGAGTTCGCCAGGCGAGATATATTTTGTCACCGCGTTACGTTCGTCCGCCATGGATATAGAATCATTCTGGCAAAAGAGACAATCCATGTTGCATCCGAATGAGCCGACAGAAAGTATCATGCTTCCCGGGAAGAACCTTGACAACGGCTTTTTCTCTATCGGGTCAAGCGCAATAGAGGTTACATGCCCATAGTTGACGGGTACAATAGCTCCGCCGACATTCTTCCTAGCGCGGCATCGGCCCGTCTGCCCATCCGAGAGGCGGCATCTATGCATACATACCTCGCAGACGATATCAGTAATGGCGGACCACCTCAAATCTTTGCAGTTTTACTGGCTCGTTCTCCGATATTCCGGCCTTTTGTTTCGCTATGGATATTTGTTCGCCCACGGTATCGACCCCGTCTAAGTTCGGCAGCAACAATCCTCGACGCCCTCCGTTCGTCACGATGACGCCGTATTTCACAACGTCAAGCAGCACCAGCGAATCTATCGACTCCGGTTCGCCGAGTACGTCGACGCTGTATACAAGCTCTTTAAGCTCGTCGGGGCGCACCGCATCGAAGCGTGGATCCTCCGTCGATGAGCTTATCGCGTTGCGTATTATCTCCTCGGCGATACTGGAGCGAGTCGGCGCTATAGTTCCGATACACCCGCGCAGCCGACCGTGTTTTTTCAGGGAGACAAATACCCCTGCGCGTCTCTTTGTTAATTCGTCGGACAGCCCGTCCGGAATTTTTATCGTTTCGCGCCGAAGTATAAAAGCCTCGAGAGATTTTCGCGCGAGCCTGACATATTCGTCCTCAAAATCCTTGACTGCTTCCGTCTTGGCTTCTTCGCCGCGGAAATACTGTTCAAGAAAATGACGGCCTTCGCCTGTCCCGTCAGGGGTAAACACGCAGACGCCATACCCTACGCCAAACGGCCCCTCGTAGGAAAGTTTTTCGGCCTTGACCACCGTCCCGTCGAAACATCCTGCCATAATGACAAACGACCTATGTCCGCACCCGGCGGCCCTCTCACAGAACGCTTCGCCGAAATCAAACAGCTTACCGAATTCAGCCCCTGACATGACATCCATTATCCTATCGTCATATATGGGGCCTTCTTCTTTATAACCGTAAGGTCCGCCCGCCTTCAGAACATGCGACAGGTCTCCACTGGCCACTACCGCTATTCTTCTGTTGGCGCGCTCTGAAGCGTCCTTGATTGCCATGCCCAGCTTATAGTGTTCGGCAAGGGGCATGCCCGACAACCCAACGCGCACGACTTTGAACGGCAGTTCGCCTCCACAGGCCTCCCTCAGAAAATAAAGCGGAATCAGCGTCGCATGGTCGAGCTCCTTGACGCGCTCTCCAAGAGTCCCCGCGTCAACGCCGCGGAGCAGAGCCTGCTCGGATATCGCGTCGGCAAATTCGCTGTCGTATTCGACGCTAACAGAGACATTCGGAGCTCCGAAGGAAGCGAAGCTGCCCGATGCGGATTTTCCCGGAGATATGTGAAAGTAATCGAAATATGCCGTCGTGTGCGGAGATATAACAACGACTGTATCCGGACACATATCTGCCACCATTTTTGACGCTCGGCCATACGCGTCTATCGTGTTCTGTATCTTTCGCTCCTCGCCGCGTCCAACCTCTGGTATTATTAACGGCGGGTGCGGAACCATTACCGTTCCGATGATAGGCAAGATATCCACCTTCTCTTATGGTCTAATTGATTTTATTTACAATGACTTGCATACATATATTTGACATTTGCCATGTGCCGCTGTATAAATTTAGTATATCGCATCCAGATAATTTTTCTACGGAACGAGGCTTAATAAACTAGCATGAGGGAGAGAAGATTTGGGCTCGCGGACTGCAATAATTTTTTTGTTTCATGCGAGAGACGAATGGATTCGTCGCTCGAAAACAAGCCTGTCGTCGTGCTTTCAAACAATGACGGCTGCGTGATATCGCGTTCCAACGAAGCAAAACGCATGGGGATAAAAATGTGCGACCCCTATTTCAAGATAAAATACACGCTGGATATGCACGGCGTTGAAGTACGCTCGTCAAATATGCGAATATACAGGCAGATATCCGCTGAAGTCATGGAGCGGCTCAAAAAATGGACGGACATGACGGAGATGTACTCCATAGACGAATCGTTCTTCAACATGGCAATATACAGCGTCAGAGACCCTGTCGATTATTGCGTCAAAATAAGAAAAGATATCTTGGGCAACTGTCATATCCCCATCTCTATAGGAATCGCCCCGACGAAGACCCTCGCCAAACTCGGCACGGAATACGCAAAAGTAACGCCGTCCACAGACGGAGTATTCTGGGTCAGCGCAAAATATTACCGAGACGCTTCGTTTATGTCGCAGTTCAGGTGCATAGACATATGGGGCATCGGCAGGAAGACCTCAGCAAAGTTGAGCCGGTTCAAAGTCGAGAACGCGTCGGACTTCGCTGCTAAGAACGATATCTGGATAAAAAAACGCTTCGGCATATCCGCCGTGTACTGCGCGTGGGAACTTCGCGGCCAGCCTGTCTATTCTCTCTCCTCAGATTCAAGGCCGCCTAAATCCATCATGGTCTCGCGTTCCTTCGGAGAACCGCTCTTAACGTTTTCAGAGCTGCTTACCCCCTTGTCTTGCTTTGCGGCGTCGGCTGCGAAGCAACTCCGCGAATCGGGACAAGCTGCGTCAAGAATGACGGCGTTTATCGCAACAAGCCGTTTTGTCGAAGAAACAAAACGTTACGATCGCTCTATCACCGTCGAGCTTGAATCTAAAACATACACTGACGCAGATTTTATAAACATGGCTGAGAAAGCTCTGCACGAACTGTTCAAACCCGGCTACCAATACAAACGGGCCGGGATAATACTCTCTGGTCTCGGTAATTCGACGCCCTTCGAACAGACAAACCTGTTCGATAGCGCTCATGACGACAAGACATTCGCCGTGTCCAAGACGGTGGACAAAATCAATAGGATGTGCGATTTCTCGCTGATAAAACCTGCAGCCCTGTTCTCCACTCCAGGCGATAAGCTCGAATGGAAATCGCGCTCGCAGTTTTTATCAAATTCGGAGCCAATGCCCGACGCTCAAACTAGGCGGCTCAGGTTTCAATGCCACGCCGACGATTACAGGGATCAATAGGCATGAAGAAACACCCCGCTCCGCGTATGTGACGCGGACTTTACGCCGAGACCGACAGGCTTAATAATCAGTCGTGAAACAAAAAAATCGAGCCTGTGATACATCGGACGGGGTGAAGTGCCCGAATATTATAATTATTATCGCGCGTTGTCAATACTTAAAATACATACACGAGTAGTAAAATTTAGCAAAAACACAAAGGGGTTGAGATAATGAAGACAATACTATGCTTTGGAGATTCAAACACATACGGCTATATCCAGTGCGGATGCGGAGCTAGGTTTAGCGCTGAAACACGCTATCCAGGGAGGCTTCGCGAGCTTCTAGGCCCCTGTTATGACGTTATCGAAGAAGGACTTAACGGACGCACTACGATCTTCGAGGACGAATTTTCAGGGAGACGCGGCATAGATTACATATCACCCTGCGTTAGGTCCCACATGCCAATCGACGTTATAACTATCATGCTTGGTACCAACGACTGCAAGACGCGCTTTTACGCGAGCATTGATGACATCTCGTTTGGTATGTCCCAAATCATAGACGCGGTCAACTTCGCCGCAGCCTCGCCCATAAAGATACTTCTCATCGCCCCGCCCCACCTCGGCGAAAAAATAAGCGAATCGATTTGGGCAATGGAATTTTCTCCAGAATCATTAATAAAATCAAAAGGGCTCGCGGCGGCATATCGCGCTCTCGCCGTAAGAAAGGGATGCCTTTTCCTTGACGCGGCGGAAATAGCGCATACTGGACAGGACATGGCGCACATGGACGCCGAGAACCACTTGATACTTGCCGCAAAATTGTTCGAGACTATAAAAAACAACATTGCATGATTTTCATAATATTATTGACACCTACAATCGTCTCAGCTATGCTTTTACAAGTAGGCACAGGCACAAGCGCGATTAGTTGCCGTGTTATCAAATATGATCAGAATAACAGTTTCACCGAGAGGACTCTGAGACGATGAAACGCAAAATACTCGTTGTTGACGATAACGAAATAAGCCGACTGACGCTCCGGGAAACGCTGCGCGACGAATATGAGGTGCTTGAAGCCGAGAACGGCAAGGATGCTCTTGAGCTTATGCATCGTACACATAAACTGCTTTCCGCAGTTCTAATCGATATCATCATGCCTGAGATGGACGGGTATGAGCTTCTAAAGAATATCCGCAAAAACGCGATGCTCCGTCAAGTCCCGACGATAGTCGTGACAGGAGATACGGCCATCGGCACGGAAGAAAAGGCCCTATCGCTCGGAGCCACAGACTTTGTAACAAAACCATACAATATTCCTATCGTTAAACAGCGTATAAAAAATATAATCAATCTGCGAGAAACGTCGTCAATCATCAATTCGCTTCAGCGAGATCGGCTGACCGGAGTTTACGACCGCGAGGCTTTCCTTGACAAAGCGGGCTCTATGATAGCCGCGCAGGGACCTGGTTATTATGTCCTTTCATGCCTTGACGTAGATAAATTCAAGGTCATCAACGAAAAGTACGGGATGGCCAAGGGCGACGAGATATTAAAATTCCTAGCCGAGACTTTCAACAAGGGATTTTCCGAACTGGGCGGGATATGCGGACGTATCACCGCCGATGTCTTCGCGGTCCTATATCCTAGAAAATTCATAAATTCCAACGAAGTTGAAAACATACGCCGTGTCGCGTCGACCCCGAAACTTCTTCTCCGCCCTATCGTCATCAGCGTCGGAGAATACGTCATAACGGATATCGAGCTTCCGGTCAGCACCATGTTTGACAGGGCCGCGCTCGCGGTAAAGACGATAAAGGGACGTTTTGACACGCGCACGGCCATCTTTGACGAATCAATGATGGAACAGGAATTGCGCGAACAAGAGGTTGCGGACGAAATGGGGGGCGCGCTTAAGACTAATCAGTTTGAAGCGTGGTTCCAGCCGCAGTACGACCACTCATCGGGCGCTCTTATCGGTGCGGAGGTGCTGACACGCTGGCATCACCTCAAGAAAGGACTGCTAATGCCATGTGACTTTATTCCTATTTTTGAACGGAACGGCTTCATATACGAGATGGACAAATTTATATGGGAACAAGTCTGCGTCACGCTGCGCAGATGGCTGGACGAAGGAGACGAGCCCTTGCCGCTCTCCGTCAACATTTCGCGCTATAATATCATCCAGCGTGATTTTTATGAAACTCTTACAAGGCTTGTGAAGAAATATAATATCCCGACAAAATTGCTCCGTCTTGAGCTCACTGAGTCGGCGTTCAATTATCCCAACGATGAAATAGTATCAATGGCGGAACGGCTAGCTAAATTTGGATTCACCATCGCGATCGACGATTTTGGCAGCGGCTACAGTCTGCTCAACACACTGAAAAATGTTCCTGCGAACATCTTAAAGCTCGACATGCATTTCCTAGAGGACGATGGGACAGCGCGAGGCAGAGATATCGTAGAATCAGTCGTTCTGATGACAAAATCCTTTGGCATGCCGGTCATAGCGGAGAGGGTGGAGACACGACAGCAGGCTGATTTTCTAAAATCCGTCGGCTGCCATTACGTACAGGGATACTTATACGCGAGACCAATGCCCATCGAGGAGTACGAAGAGCTCGCAAAAAGCCATTCTAAAGAGCACAAACCGACCTTTTAGGAATTATTAGGCCTCGCCGTCTATCATATCGCAGAATACCTTTTGGATATCTATTGCCAGTATTTTATCTCCATTATTGTTCAAAGTCTTATCAACATATCTGTCGAACCCGTTCGATACTTCGTCTCCCGCTTCAAGGAGCGACCCTTCGCTGAGCGACACAACTTCCAGCACATTGTCGACAAGCAGCCCTGCCAGGCAATCGTTGACTTCAACGACAAGCAGGCAGCGATAATTTGTCTCGAATGCGCATTCTCCATGAAAAAATCCCGACAGGTCAACTACAGGGATGATCTTCCCGCGTAGGTCGCAGATGCCTTTTATATACCATGGAGCCATCGGAGCGGCCGTTATCGGAAGCGCTTGCACCATCTCCACGACGTAAGAGAGCTGTATCGCGTAGTTGATACCCCCTGCCTTGAACGCCAGCGCGCTGGTGTTATCGTCGATCGTGTTCAGCGTCATCTCTTCACCCCCTGAGCTATAGCGAGCATCGCTTCGGCGTCGACGATCAGGCTTATGCTCCCGTCTCCAAGAATTGTGCATCCGGCAATGCCATGCTGTCCTAGTCTCAGGCGTGATAAGAGCCGAGGCAGCGGCTTGATGACGACCCGCTTCTGTCCTATGAGCCTATCCGCGTAAATAGCGGCCGCGCAGGTCTCGCCCTCGATAATAATGATGATGCCCTCCTCAAACTCCAGTGCGCTCTTATCCATCTTCATGACTTTATCCATGCGAAGCATAGGCACTGTATATCCTTGGAAGAGTATTTTTGTCTCTCCGTCAGGATATTCGATCAAATCATCGCTGTTTGGCTTGACTATTTTATAAACGTCAGGGACCGGCATCATAAAGACAGACCCCGACGCTTCAAGCGCAATACAGTCCATTATCGAAAGGGTCTGTGGGATGCTGATAATAAAGTTTGTACCCCTACCCTCTTCCGTCGTGAGCGCGACGCTTCCCTTCATGTTCGCCACCGCGTCGCGTACGACGTCAAGTCCCACGCCTCTGCCCGATTGTTCGTTGACCGAATCGCTCGTGGAGACCCCCGGCGTCATTATTATCGAAAGAAGTTCATCATTAGTAGGCGCGTGTTCGTCGTTTATCGTCAGGCCCCTTTGGCGCGCAGCGCTGACGACCTTTTCAGCCGATATGCCGCGCCCGTCGTCGGATATAGATATCGTTATCCCGTTGCCTGTATTTTTTGCCGCCAGCGTTATCTTACCCGCGGGAGGCTTTCCCGCCGCAGCACGCTCCTCCGGGCTTTCTATGCCATGGACCACCGCGTTGCGCACTACGTGCGTCAGAGCGTCGCTCAAAGTGTCAATGATGCTCTTATCGGCCTCAATATCATTGCCCGAGACCTCAAACTCGACCTCGCGGCCGATTTTTTTACCCGCGTCATATACGACTTTGTGCATCTTCTGGAAAAGGTTGGAAACCGGTGTCATACGTATCGAGACTACGACGTTGCGCAGCTTGTCCGTAAGTTTTTTCAGGCGGTCTATCGCGGCTTTCGTATGCTCTGCGCTTGCGCCGTCGGAGGCGGCCGCGCTTTCCGCGATGGATTCTGCTATGACCAATTCGCCAATCAGATCCTGCAGCTTATCCATCTTTGACAGATGGACGTTGATGATATTGTCACACAGCGCGCGGGGGCTGCCCGTAGACATTGTCTTCGCTGCGGGCTTCCGCGTTTGTTTCGTCTCGGCTGACTCAGGCGCGTCAGAACCATCGCCGCACGCGTCAAGGAGTTCTTGCGGGAGCGCGGGAACTTCCTCCGCGTTCTCAACATACAGCTCCTCCGTTATCACGTCCAAGACCGAGACCTTGTTCTCCTGGGGGCATATCACGTAAAAACCATTTTCTTCTATATACTCCGAGGCCGCGGCATCCGTCTCAAGGTCTTTCGGCAGGACGTCGATAGAACCGCACGCTTCGCCCACGTGAACTGCTACGATATATGCCCTGACATTTTTCATCGTACAGCTTGCGTCGAGCGTTACATGGATGATACACGACGCTTCGCCCGCTTTATTTTCTCGCGCGGACGGCTCCTGTGGCGTTCCGCTTATATAATTCTCTATCTTCAGGACCATCGCGTCGTAATCTTCCGAACCGCTCTCATCGTCCTGCGAGCGCGCGAGTTCGTTCCGCATAGTCTCAAGCGCGTTGAAGAGCAGGTCAAACAGTTCTTTCTCCC
>JAUNSQ010000028.1:9398-13210 GCA_030539135.1 Synergistaceae bacterium
TTTGAGCATTTTCATCATCTCTAAGCTCGGAGAATATATCTTCGATTTTATGCGCAAGCGAAGAAAGCAGCCCATATTCCATCGTCGCTGCCGTCCCCTTTATGGTATGCATAATGCGGAAAATATTATTTACGTCGTCATGCGAAAGACGCTCTCCCTCCTGCGAGGCCAAAAGTATCCTTTCCAGCTCGTCGAGGTAATTCTTCGTCTCGAAGATGAAGAGTTCAAAAAAACGCTGCCGCACGTTGTTCATATCGGACAAGATATCACCAGCTCTCCCGCCGCGTTATACCCATCAAAATGCTAACTGAACTTCTTAACAAGCTCTACGACGGCCGTTGCCTGCGCGGCGATCTCCTCTGACGCAGCGGCCGTCTCCTCCGCGTTAGCTGAGTTCGACTGCACCACCGCTGAGAGCTGTTCAAGGCTTGTCAAAGCCATTTGCATGGCCTGCGAGTCAGATTCCATAGCTTGCGTTATTTTGACTACTCTCGATTTTACGTCGTCGGCTTTGTCGATCATCGCGCCAAGCATGTTCTCCGCATCTCCGGCTGTATCGACGCCAGATTTGATCGTGCTTATCGTATTCTCGATAAGCGCGGCTGTCGCCTGTGCGGACTGCGCGCTCTGCGCCGCGAGCGCGCGTACTTCATCGGCTACGACGGCAAAGCTAGCGCCGTACTGTTCCGCTCTGGCAGCCTCGACTGAGGCGTTCAGCGCTAAGATATTGGTCTGGAACGCTATATTGTCTATAGTCTTGACTATCTTGGATATCTCGGCGGAGTTATTGTTAAGCTCTTTCATCGTACTTGTCAGTTTAAGCATCGACTCATTGCCTGCTTTTATTACATCCGTCATATCGACGGTCGCGTCCTTCACGTTCTCCGCGTTTTCAAGAGTCTCGCCTATCCTCGCTGTGATCTCGTTTACTGTTGTCGTCAGTTCCTCGATCGTGCTTGCCTGCTCTGTCGCGCCCTGCGATAGACTCTGCGAATTCATGGCTATCTGCTCTGAGCCGTTCGAGACCTCGTACGCCGCGTTGTTTATCTCCGCGAAGCTCTCGCCGTACGATGTGATTATCTGCTCAAGCGACTCGCGTATTTTTATGAAATCTCCGACAAAATCCCGTTCTATCTTCTGCTTCAAATTACCCTGCGATAGGCCGTAAAGCACATTGTCTATTTCTTTCGTTATGCCGGTAAGGATATCCTGCATGGAGTTGGCCGAAACGACAAGCTGCCCCACCTCGCTCGTATCCTCCTCAAGCGCGATGCGCGTATGAAGGTCTCCCTCGGTCATCTTTGTAAAGTGTTTTTCGAGTATTTCAAGCGGCCTCAATACTCTGCCGCTGATGATCAAATATAGGATGAACATCATCAGGAAAATACCGCAGAGCATCGCGACGTCGATCTTGAGTGAAAGCTCCAGCTTTGCCTGATTAGCTTTGCGCGCTTGGGTCGAACGGTCTATGATGCTCTGCTGCAGCTCGTCGTACATTTTGTTGATTTTGTCTATCCCGTCTCTGTACTCCGTAGCCGATATGAGCCGCGAAATATATCGGGTCAGTTCGTAAAATTCTTTTTCATCCGTAGGTATATTGGCTTCGGAATTATCTCCGGAACGTTTTCTGTCCTCAACGCCAAGGGCCTCTTTTTGTACCCCTAAAGCCTTGCTCTGCATGGACAATATTTCTTCGAAGTTTTTTCTCTCCTGCTCTGTGAGTTTTAGCGACTTCAATTCGTCGGCGAGAGATTCTCTCGTTCCGCGTTTGATGCGATCAAACCACAGGTCATGATAATATTTGTCGAGCGTGACCGCATAACGCAGCACATTGTTGCGCTGGTCGAGCATCTCCGTCTGATAGTCCTTCAGCACTCTACGCGTCTTAGACATCTCCGTCGTAACGTCTCCGAGTCTTTTAAATCCCCGAATAGAATCGGATGCGCTGTAAATGCCAGTGACTGTAAGGATAAATACTATAGCGGTACATACGATCATCATGGTTGAAGCTTTGCATCTGTTTTTTACTCGTTTCATGAGCAAACCCTCCTAAAACTGATTTATAAAAAATTTTTCTATATCCGGCAGCAAAATATTTTTATCATTAAGCCTGTAAAGATAAAATCCATCTAGGTCTTTTGCCTCCATGTGGCCATGGGGTATTTTAATAATATCGATGGCTTCGTCTATCAAGCATCCGGACTCAGCATTCCCCTCGCGCCCAACGATAAGCACGCAGGATTTCTCCGTGCGTTCCGACGGCCTGAGCAGGAATCGCATTCCCAAATCAAGCACGACGAACGCGCTTCCCTTGTGTTCCATCACTCCGATTATTTCACCGTTTGGATCGGGAAGCGTCGATATATCAGGCAGCGTCGTGACCTCCGATACAATGGCGGCAGGAACGCCGTACAGCTGACCGCCGACCTTAAATGTCATATACCGCTCGTCGTCCGCAGAGATAACCGCTTCATGTTCGCCTTTGCTGAAAAATCCCACGCCGTAGCCTCCCCGTCATATTACCTTATTCCCGCCTTTTAGCGCTCTAACATGCAGATCGCCGTTCGCGGGGTCAAAAATCACGGAACGTCCATATACGTCGCCGGTATCCTCAGCCGTTATCGGAATGTTGAGCCTTTGCAGTTCCGACTTCACGGTCTCGACGTTGCGCGTGCCAATATTCGCAAGCATGGTCTTATGTTTGAACTCAAACAGCGCCGCGCCGCCGACGATTTTTGCCGTTAGATCACGTCTAGCGCTGCCATGCCGTTCCATCTGTTTGATTAAAAATTCAACCCCTTGGTCCGCAAATTTCGGAGGGTTATTTTGCAAAGGAAACATTCCTGACAATGGGAGCAGCACATGCACAACGCCGCATACTAAGCGCCGCCTGTCGTACAAACACACGCCGACACATGAACCCAACGCGCTGCAGAGCAGTTTGTCAGGCGAAGACGCTATTTTCCATTCAGCTATTCCTATAAAGAAATTACGCCCCATTACCCAACACCGAGTTTTTTCATCATGGTGTCCACGGATGCCATCTCCGGGATAAGGAGCAAATC
Organism: Synergistaceae bacterium; assembly: GCA_030539135.1. Classification (GTDB taxonomy): domain Bacteria; phylum Synergistota; class Synergistia; order Synergistales; family Synergistaceae; genus JAUNSQ01. The sequence goes on from JAUNSQ010000028.1 coordinate 12,464, forward strand.
CCCGGAATAATTATGACTGTCTATCATAAAGTTGCTTTTGATATATATTATCTTCGACTCAGACGCGGCAAAGCGCAGCAGAGGAAGAGTCAATATCGCGCCAAGCATGTCTATGGCAAGCGACGGGGCCGAGATGCGGATATCAAGACCTGAGAGGTCTGATATCGCCCTTAGATACGAGCTGGCGATTATGTTCCCTATCTCCGACAGAGCGGACCGCTGCATCTCGTCAAGTTCAAGCGATTCTCCTGAAGAACAAAGCCCGAGCTTTGTCAGCAGCACATTCACCAGCGGCTCTTCGCCGATGAACATGAACATCCCTTCGATATCGCCCGTAACGTCCAAGGCAACGCCAGCCATCAATTTCTCAAGATCGTCCGTCTTTCGCGGCAGCTGTTCGTAGTCAACTATCTCGATATCGGCGACCGTCAATGAAAAATTTGTCGACGTGAACTGCGACAGAGCGGTCAGGGCATTTCCGCATCCGATGTTGCCTATCTCTTTGAGAAGGTCGACGCCTGCCGCGTCAAAGCGTGAAATATCTTCGTTCATAACGTGCCCCTGCGCGGCTTAGCCAAGCGCTTTGCCGACCACTTTAAGGATATGGTCGGGCTTGAACGGCTTAACGATATAATCCTCCGCTCCAAGCTGGATAGCTGATATAATCTGCTTCTCCTGCCCTATCGCCGAACACATTACGACCCTCGCGTTCCGGTCGGCGGCCATGATTTGCTTCAAAGTCTGGAT
>JAUNSQ010000164.1 GCA_030539135.1 Synergistaceae bacterium
CTCCGGCAATGATAATGTTATTTTCCTCCATTGTCTGCCCGCTGTGAAAGGTTACGAAGTTACGGAAGAAGTTTTTGAATCTTCATACGCGAGGCAGTTTGACGAGGCGGAAAATCGAATGCACACGATCAAGGCAGTGATGGTCGCAAGTTTAGGAAATTTCTAACGCTTCCTCGGTAAAGGTTCGGGTCTTCGCCCGAACCTTTACTAATTGACATGCGCTTTATTCTCGTAATGTTTAATGATAAAATACAGTTTACATAAGAGTTTGTTGTTTTATTCCCAAGAGGTGTTTTTATTTTGTCTATATATAGAGACCCCAAAATAATATGCGAATATCTTTCAGCTTGGCTGAGGGAACAGTTCCGTATTGCCAGCACGAAGGGGGCCGTGCTTGGGATATCGGGCGGTGTAGATTCTGCACTGTTGGCGGGGCTTCTTGTTAGAGCTTTGGGCGCGGAGAACATTATCGGTGTTATAATGCCTTGTCACAGTCAGCCGATAGACGAGGAATACGCGCTGCTTCTAGCCGACAAATTTAAGTTTAAAGTTGAAAAAGTCGACCTGAGCGACACTTATGATAATTTGGTATCGGCGCTGTCCAAGTGTGAAGACGGCCTTAACGTCCTCCCCGCAGCCAATATAAAGCCGAGGCTCAGGATGATAACGTTGTATGCCATAGCGCAGCAGCATGGCTATCTCGTTTGCGGCGGCGGCAATAAAGATGAGATAATGTACGGATACTTCACGAAATATGGAGATTCCGGTGTCGATTTGCTCCCGTTGGCGGACCTCCTCAAAGGAGAGGTATGGCGTGCGGCGGAATATATTGGAGTGCCAAAAGAGATAGTCGAGCGCGCGCCGACCGCAGGATTGTGGAGCGGACAGACAGACGAGACCGAGATGGGGCTGACTTATAACGAACTGGATAATTACATAGCTACGGGCGACGCTCCGCCCGCGGCTAAAGAAAAAATCGAGAAGGCAATGCGGCGTTCAGAGCATAAAAGGAAATTTGCTGTAACAGCCGTAATTCCAAAAGACATTAAATAAACAATCTTATATATGAGGTGATCCAATTTGTCAGGACATTCACATTGGGCTGGTATCAAACGCAAAAAGGAAGCAAACGACGCTAAAAGAGGCGTCGCTTTCCAGAAATTGATCAAGGACATCATAGCCGCGGCAAGGGAAGGCGGCGGAGACCCCAACAGCAACTTCCGTCTCAAGGTCGCTATCGAACGCGCCAAGACCGGCAACGTGCCTAACGATAACATAGTGCGCGGCGTAAAACGCGGCATCGGCGAGCTTGGCGGCACAATGGAAGAAATATATTACGAGGGCTACGGGCCAAACGGCGTTGCCGTCATGGTGCAGGCACTCACGGACAACAGAAATAGAACGGCCCCGGATATGCGTTCGCTCTTTACGAAATGCGGCGGCGCTATCGGCGAGATGGGATGCGTCGCGTGGAATTTCGACCGTAAAGGCATAATAACAGTCTCAGGAGAGGGCCTTGACGAGGACGAGCTTTTGATGGCTGCGATCGACGCCGGAGCGGACGACATGGAGGGCGAAGACGGAAACTTTGAGATAACGTGCGACCCGACGGTGCTATCGTCTGTAGGTCAGGCGCTGAAGAACGCGGGATATAACCTCGAGTCTATGAATATCGCCATGATCCCGAAGACTACGGTCGCCGTGAAGAATAAGTCCGAGGCTGAGAAAATGCTCTCTCTAGTCGAACGTTTTGAAGAGAACGACGACGTTCAGGCTGTATACGCGAATTTCGAGATCCCGGACGAGATACTTGCTGAGATCGAATAACAAAGATAAACAGACGATTAGAGCGCTTGGAATCGACCCCGGACTCGGAACCTTAGGGTACGGGGTAGTTTCTCAGTTGGGGGACAAATTGACGTGCGAAACATACGGCGTCATAAAGACCCCTACAGATTTGTCTTTAACAAAAAGATTATCGCTTTTGTACGATGAACTTCAAAAAATAGCCAGAGCATACCCGCCTGATATGGTGTCGGTCGAGAAGCTGTTCTTCGGACGCAACGTTACTACCGCCGAGATGGTCTGGCAGGCAAGAGGCGTGATTTTGCTCTTTACCGCGCACCTTGGTTTTGAACCGTATGAGCTGAAGCCCGCCGATGTAAAAATGGCGGTGTGCGGATACGGCGCCGCTGAAAAAGGGCAGGTACAGGGAATGGTCGCGCATCTCCTAGGGCTGAGCAAAAATCCGACGCCTGACGATGCCGCGGACGCACTTGCTATCGCGATTGCAGGTCTCTCGATGAGGGCATACGACGTTAATATAATGAAGGGGTATTAAGACATGATAAATTCGCTTCACGGTAAGGTCATATCCGTTAACGATGAATATGTCGTTCTTGACGTGTTGGGCTTTGGGATAGAGGTCTATGCCACAGGGTCTTTGCTGTCAAGCGCGATTATTGGCGAAGACCTCTTCTGTTACGCTTATATGCAGGTGAGCGACGCCGGTATTTGCATGTTTGGATTTTCGTCCGAAAGAGAAAAGGCGTTTTTCCTAGAGCTTCTTCAAGTCAAGACAGTTGGCGGCAAACTTGCCATAACGCTGCTGCGGCATTTGGACGCGGAGCAGGCGCTTCACGCCATATCGTCAGGAAGCGCCGCGATGCTTTCCGTGCCCGGGCTTGGGGCGAAACGGGCTGAGCGTATCTGTTTTGAACTTAAGAATAAAATCGCTAAGAAATTCTCTGATATAAACACGTCAGGCGAGCCATCCGCTAACCCGTCCGTCGAGAGGTTCGTAATGGACGCTCTTACCGGACTGGGATTTACGCAGAGCGAGTCGATACGCGCCATTGCCGTGACGAAAGCGAGCGATAGCGGAGAACTGCCGCAGACGGAAGAGGCAATGCTGAAAGCCGCGCTTTCGATACTTCAGCGCAGATAAGCAGGATAAGAAATCATGATTGAGAATAACCCCCAAAATGATAAATTGATCGAAAACATACGCAACGAGAAAGACGAGGAGACATCGTCCCTTCGTCCACAGTCGCTTGATGACTTTATCGGCCAATCCAGCCTAAAGGATAAGCTGTCGATATATATAACGGCGTCCCTCCAGAGGGAAGAGCCGCTGGACCATACATTGTTTTACGGTCCTCCAGGGCTTGGGAAGACTACGCTTGCCGGAATAATCGCAAAAGAGATGAAGGGCAACCTGCGCGTTACTACAGGCCCGGCTCTGG
>JAUNSQ010000029.1 GCA_030539135.1 Synergistaceae bacterium
GTAATATGACGATACGCACAAATTTTAGTCAAAATGGAGGAATATATATGAAGTTTCTCGGAGAAGACATACCAAAGCTCGGGTTTGGGCTGATGCGCCTGCCGACGGCCGGCGACAAGATCGACGTCGAACAGACTAAGACGATGGTCGACAAATTTCTGGCAGCGGGGTTCACATATTTTGACACAGCTTACGCTTACCCAGGGTCGGAGGAAGCGATAAAGACCGCGCTCGTCGACCGATATCCGCGCGAAAAGTACCAGCTCGCTACGAAGCTCCCCGCGTGGCTCGGCGCTAAGGACGCCGAAGAGGCAAAGGGTATGTTCTATACGTCGCTCGAACGTACCGGCGCTGGATATTTTGACTTCTACCTGCTGCACAACTGCGGCGACGACCGCACAGAGGTCTTCGACAAGTTCGGGCTGTGGGACTTTGCGTTTGAACAGCGCGCGAAGGGGCTTATCAAGCACGTCGGCTTTTCGTTCCACGATACGGCGGAGAAGCTCGACGCACTTTTGACGCGACATCCCGAGGCGGAGTTCGTTCAGCTCCAGATAAACTACGCGGACTGGGAAAGCCCATCCGTGCAGTCGCGCAAATGCTACGAGACAGCTATTGGGCACGGCAAGCCCGTAATCATTATGGAGCCGATCAAGGGCGGCCTGCTCGCGAACCCGCCGGGAAAAGCGGCAAGGATACTGCGCGACGCGGAGCCGGACGCGTCGCTCTCATCGTGGGCGCTGCGCTTCGCCGCGTCGCTCGACGGCGTGATAACCATCCTAAGCGGCATGTCGAACATCGCACAGATGGAGGACAATCTCGCTACGATGAAGGATTTCCGCCCACTGAACAACAATGAACTGTTACTAATCTCACATACTCGCGACGAACTCGACAAGATACACAGCATCCCATGCACAAACTGCCGCTACTGCGTGAAGGGCTGTCCACAGCGCGTCGCGATCCCGGGCATATTAAAGGCACTAAACACGCTAAAAATCTACGGCGACCTCGCCAGCGCGAAACACACATACGAATGGGAGACCAGCCGCGGAGCCCCGGCCTCGGACTGCGTCGAATGCGGGCAGTGTGAGACAGCCTGTCCTCAGCACATTAAGATCATGGGCGAACTCAAAGAGGCGACTGCAAAACTAGCCTGAAAATAATATTAAGCTGCTAAAAGCGAGCAAGCCGCCGGGGACGGCGGCTTGCTCGTCTTTATTTTCGGATGTGTCCTCAGCGCTTTACAGCGCGGCCCTCGCTCCGACTTTGACGGCGTTAATGATTTTATCGACGGCAGCGTCGTCCATCACGATGCCAAGCCCGAACATCACAGCGCGGGAGAGTATCGCGTCGCTCTGGGCCATCGTCGACGGCGCGTAGGACGGGGCCTTTGTCCCGAAGAAATCTTTTCCACCCATATCCTCGAGCGCTTTCCAGTGCTTCGCGTAGTGCCATGTGTTCTCCGCGATTATCGCGGCTCCGCACCCCGCCTCTTTCGTCGCGGCCTGGAACTTCTTTGCGGCATCGGCTGTCGGCATCATAAATATAACGTGCGAAGCCGTGTCGCCGTCGGCGTCGTTCATCGGACGCGGCGTAAGCCCCGCCGCGACTCCAGCGTCGATTATCTTCTTCTTAGTCGCGCGGAGAAGTCCCAGAGCGTACTGCATCTTGTCGAGGGCGACGAGGCCAAGAGCTCCCTCTATCTCGCCCATGCGATAGTTCACGCCGAGCCCGGACTTCGCGTCCGCGCCACGGTCATGTTCTTTGCTGTGGACATGCCCATGGTCGTGATAGTATTCCATCTTGTGATAAACGTCTTCATCGCTCGTGAGGACTATCCCGCCCTCGCCGACGGTCAGCGTCTTGTTGGGGTCGAAGCTCCACGTCCCGCAGACTCCTATCGTCCCAAGATAACGTCCTTTGTAAGTCCCGCCGACTACTTCGCAGGCGTCCTCAACGACGGGCAAGCCATGCTTCTTAGCGACGGCAAGTATCCCGTCCATGTCGGCGGCCACGCCAAACATGTGCACTGGCATTATCGCCTTCGTCTTCGGCGTGATGAACTTCTCAAGAGACGCAGGGTCAAGCCCAAGCGTAGCGTCTATCTCGCCAAGCACAGGCACGGCGTCACAGGCGACTATGGCCTCTACTGTCGCGATAAACGTGAACGGCGATGTGATTATCTCGTCGCCGGGCTTGACGCCTATCCCCTTTAGCGCGACGATGAGCGCAGCTGTGCCGCTTGAGAGCGCGAGCGCGTACTTCGCGCCCGTCAGCTTTGCGGCCTTCTCCTCAAATTCGTCTACGCGGTACTGCCCTTTTCTGAAATCATGCGAGCCGTAGCGATGTATCATCCTTCTCTGGATGACGTCGCTTATGGCTTTTATCTCCGCATTGTCAAAAATTTCTGCTCCGGCCATCTATATCACTGCCTTTCGTCCTATGCTTCGACTATTCTCTTGTATATCTTCGTCATGAAATCCGCAGTGGCCTTCTCTTTCCAGTCCGCCTCGCCAAAGCAGCTCTGCCAAAGTTTATCAAGCCCAAGCGCGGTCTTAGTCATCTTAGCTATGTCCGCCTCTGTGATGCCGTATTCGGACGCCTTCGGGCGAGCCATGCCGTTCGCCTCGAGGAACTTGATCGTGTCGGCGTAGCCGTCGGGGTAGAGATCTTCCAGCGCGAGCATCGAGATGGTGACCGCGACGCTGTGCGGGAGCTTCGGAGCTGAGTTGCTGAGTCCATAGGAGATGGCGTGCGCCGCTCCCACGCGGCCGCCTATCGTGCTGCTGCCTCCGAGTATGGAGGCCATCGCGGATTTTATCGCGTGAGATATGCTGTATTCGCCGAGGCCCTCAAGCAGGGCTTCCGACGCCAGCGTTTTGCCGTCGTGCGCGTCGAGTATCGCGTCCGGGCTGCTCGTTTTGCTCTGTGTGATCTCGTAATGGTGGTAGTAGCAGTCCATCATCGTGAAAAAGCGGTTAAATTTCTTCGCGCCGCGCGAGAGCTGCGGGTCGATGATAGCAACCTCGGATTCCGTGAACGCGTTGTTGATGCCAAGTTTTTTCTCAGGACCGCGGAGCACCGCGATAGGCGTTATCTCCGCGCCTGTCCCATTCAGTGCAGGTAGCACCCATATATCGAGCCCCTTGACCATGCCCTGACCCCATCCCTGATATTCCTGCGCAGGCTTCGGGTTCGCCGTGCAGATGGCAGTGGCCTTCGTAAGGTCCATCGTCGCTCCGCCGCCTATGCCGACCATGACGTCAGGATGTTCCGGACATGCCCTAACGACCGCCACAAGGCTGTCCACGTCGCCGGTGCGCGGCTCGGAGAATGTCGCGTCAAAGACGAATTTCGTCTTCTCGGCAAAAATCTTCGCGAACTCCGGCTGTGTTTCAAGGGCTTTATCTATTACGAAGAACGGCTTTCGGCCCTCGCGTTCAAGCCTGGCGTACAAATCACCTATCCCGTCGGCCGAGAGGACGACGTCCGTGGGGACTTCCGTCCTCCACCATGGCTTTAGCTTCGCAAATTCCTTCACGTCTTTTGGCACTGTATACATCTTCTACACTCCTTCTATGAGTTGCAGCTTTTAAAATATTTTTCTATCTTCTCAAGGTCTTCCGGCGTATCTATCTCTATCGTGTCGCGCTCTGTCGGCACACATCTTATCGAATATCCCTTCTCAAGCACGCGCAGCATCTCTAGGCTCTCCGTCTTCTCAAGCGGCGTCTGCTCCCACTTAGAGAAATCCAGCAGAAAATCCCTGCGCCACCCATAAGGGCCTATGTGCTTGAACCACTTACCGCCCTCGCAGCGCGGGTATGGGATAGGAGATCGGCTAAAGTAGAGAGCCGAGCCCTTCTCGTCGAAGACCATCTTCACCGTGTCCTTCGCGTTGACCTCTTCCATGCGCTCTATCCTCTTCGCGAGCAGCGCGAGCATCACGGAGCTGTCAGCGTCGAGCGCGGTGACTAGCGGGTCTATCATATCAGCGCCGACAAGCGGATCGTCGACCTGTATATTTATCACATAATCCGATGGTTCTCTCTCCGCGACGTAGGCGACCCTGTCGCCACCGCTTGGAAGCTCCGGCGGCGTCATCACAGCTTCGCCGCCATGCGAGCGCACGACGTCGGCTATGCGTTCGTCGTCCGTCGCTACGATGACTCTATCGACTGAGGCGCATTTATTAACGTTATCGAGTACCCTGACGACCAGCGGGACGCCGGCTATCATCGCCAACGGCTTGCCCGGCAACCTCGTGCTCGCGTAACGCGCCGGAATAACTGCAAGTGTCTTCATAAAAACTCTACCTCCTGTGGGCAGACCAATATCCGCCGCGATAATACCACGGCGTTCACGCACATATTACACCACACATAAAGTTTACAGGCAAACGCTAAAAACACATAATCGGCTAACGATTTCGCCACGCGTGAATAAATATTTCTCTGATATGGGTATAAAAGAAGAGGGGCCCCGCGCGTTTCTGCCATCGCGGAGCCCCTCTTAGTTATTTTGTGATCAAATTTATTTTTGTTCCAGGGTGTATACCGTCCAGCGCAGGGTCTCCGCCTTGCGGCACAGCTTAGGGTCGCCTTTGAGATAGACCGCGGTAAACGGCCTCTGCTCCAGCGGCGCAAGCGTTATCTCTTCAATGAAAAAATCTCCGACCTCTGCGTCTTTGGCTCCGACAAAGGAGCACGTGGCGGAAAATTTCACGGCCTTGTCCCCTCTGTTGATGACGATGATGTTCACTCCGTCGTTCGTGACCTTCAGACCACGGTATTCAACGGGCTCGCTGTTCGGTATCACGCCTTTGGAGCCAAACGCAGCGAAAGCGGGCAGAGCCGCCAGCATTATAAAAAGCATAGCAAAGGAAATTTTTTTCATCGGAAATACCTCCGTATAGATTTTTCTTTTGGCATGACAAAATTTTACCATACAATGCGGCGCGTATCGCATGTGGCAACGCTCTATTTATCCCCGTAGTGCGTTTTGCACTGTGATATTTCGAGCTCTCCATTCTCAGTTATCCTATAAACGATGCGGTCTCTTTCGCTGACTCGGCGGCTCCACCAACCAGAAAGATTCCCCTTAAGCGGCTCTGGCTTGCCTTCGCCCCTATTGGCGCCATCACGCTCAATGCTTTTGAGTAATTTGTTTACCTTGTCCAACATTTTCTTGTCTGTCTCTTGCCAATACAGGTAATCATTCCATGCTACATCGGACCAAATTTTTACCATATCACGCCTCAATCAGTTCGTGCCTTTTGCCACGATGTAAGTCAAGCTGACGTATAGACTCGGCTAGGACCTCCTGATTTTCAACGCTGTAAAACGGATCTTCTGCAACGGGATGGAATGGCAGCGCCCGCTTTATCACAGTCTGCTTATAGAATAGCCTTATGGCAGCTGCGGGCGTGAGCCCCATGTTCTCGAAAACACTCTCGGCTTTTTCTTTTAAATCCTCGTCCATTCTGTATCTTATCATCGTCGAAGTAGACATATACATTGCCCCTTTCTTGCTCATTTATAGCATATATGTATCATTTATGAGCGCAAAAGTCAATCGAATATCCCGCTTGTCCTCGCATAACATTATCCCATCGCGAAAACCTATTCGCCAAGTCCGCCGGGCCATTGCTATCCACGCTCAAATCAGCATCTTATACGTCACAAAATTACGTAAAAACACATTCTGCAAACTCAACAAGTTCAATAATATTAGCATAGCGGCATAAAAAACGCGGCCCCGCAAAGCGAGACCGCAGAAAGTATAAATTATGGCGGAGAGTGGAGGATTCGAACCCCCGGAGGCTTGCACCTCAATTGATTTCAAGTCAATCACCATCGACCACTCGGACAACTCTCCAAACCAACGTAAATATTATACAGATGTTTTTAAATCAGGCAAGCACATTTGCGGAAATTTTTAAGCGAGGCGCATGAATTTGGACGGAAACAACGAGAACAAATTTAATTTCAAGGTAGCCGGCATGACCTGCGCGACATGTTCACGCATCGTCGAGCGTGGATTTTCAAAGGTCCCCGGCGTCTCCTTCGCCTCCGTCAACCTCTCCACAGAAACTGCTTTCGTCATCGCGGACGACTCCGTGGATTACGCGGCGCTCGAGGCCGCGGTCAAGAAGTGCGGCTACACGGCGCTCAAGGACGCGCCCGACGATTACGACGAGAGGAAGTATCGTGAAGCGCGCGCCGACCTGATATTCGTTATGGCGATCGGCATCCCTATGTCTTTCTTGATGTTCCTCCACATGTTCTTCGGAATACATTTCGCGTGGTACGGCGCGCTTGAGCTCGCGGCCGGAGCCGCAGCCATATTTTACGGAGGGCGGCGTACGATGCGCGGCGCTTGGATAGCGCTGACCCACGCCCATACAAATATGGACACGCTCATAGCGATAAGCGCGACCGCCGCATGGCTCACGTCGCTGATGCGCATGATGGGCGCGGATATCCCGTCGTTCGGCACGGTCGGGATAATGATACTCATGCTCCACATCACTGGGCGCTACATCGAATCACATCTGCGCGACAGGGCCGCCAAGCACGTCAAGACACTACTGACGCTCCAGCCTCGCGAGGCCCGCGTCATTACAGGCGGCAACGTCATGATGATGCCGGTCGAGGCCGTGAAACCCGATACGCTGATACAGGTCAGGGCCGGGGAGCGCATACCGCTCGACGGCGTTGTCGAGAGCGGCGTCTCCGGCGTTGACGAATCTCTGCTGACGGGAGAGTCGATACCTGTCGTGAAAGATGTCGGCGCAACGGTTACGGGCGGCGCGATGAACCTCTATGGCGCTCTCGTCATAAAGACAACTAAAGTCGGCGAAGACACGTTCCTTTCAAAGATGCTCGACCTCGTCCGTGAGGCGCAGGGGTCAAAGATACCTCTGCAAGCCCTAGCAGACAGGCTGACGCTGAAATTTGTGCCGATGGTCATAGCGCTCGCTTCGGCAAGCGCGTTCGCGTGGTACTTCGCGTTCGACAGCCTCGTCTGGCGCATCGCTCCAATAGCGGCGCGGCTCCCATGGCCCACCGCGTTCTCGACTCCGGCTGGCGCAGCGGCGTACTCTTTCGTCGCGACGCTCGTTATCGCGTGTCCGTGCGCCCTCGGCCTAGCAACGCCTCTTGCTCTCGTCGTGAGCGCGGGCGAGGCTTCAAAATCCGGCCTGCTCATCCGCAACGCCGAGGCGATACAGACGCTGCGCGAGGTTGACAGCGCGCTCCTCGATAAGACTGGGACCCTCACGAAAGGCGAGCTTGACGTGACCTCATGGAAACTCCCAGACGAAGCCGCGCCCTACGTCTACGCTCTCGAATCCATGTCGGGGCACCCCGTGGCCAGGGCCGTGATAAACACGATACAAAAACAGGAAGCCGTCCCCAAGCCGGACAGCGTCGAAGAGATCCCCGGCGACAGCGTGACCGCGAAATGGGGCGACGTAGAATGGGCGGCGGGCAGACCATCGGGCCGCGCGAGATATGCGGAGAAGGACACAGGCATCGTCGAGATACGCAGGAACGGCAAACCCGTCGGATACTTCGCCGTTACGGACACGGTTCGCGACGACTCGGAGCAGGCCGTGAAAGATTTGAAATCGCTCGGCGTCACGCCTATAATGGCTACAGGCGACCGAATGGGAATTGCGATAAAAATAGCCGACAAAGTTGGGATAGAGAAAGTCTACTGGGAGGTACGCCCCGAGGATAAACTCTCTATCATACACAAGCTCCAGAGCGAAGGGCACAAAGTCCTCATGGCGGGCGACGGGATAAACGACGCCGCCGCTCTCAAAGGGGCGCACGTCGGAGCCGCGATGGGCGGCGGCATGGATCTCGCGGTAGACAGCGCGGACATCGTCATACTCAAGGGCGGGCTCTCAAAGATCGTCAAGGCAATCAAAATATCCGACAAGACATGGCACGTGATACGCCAAAACCTTTTTGGCGCTTTCATATACAATATAATAGCGATACCGCTCGCGATGTCGGGGCTCCTGCATCCAATCGCGGCGGAGGCGGCAATGGCGGCAAGCTCGATAACAGTCATCCTCAACTCGATGAGGATATCGGGCTCGGCCGACGAATAGAAACGGAGGAAACCAAAATGGCTGAATTAAAACTGAAAATACCCGATATGATGTGCGAGCACTGTGAAAAGAGAATACGCGCCGCGGTCGAACAGGCGGGCTGCAAAGTCAAATCGCTCGACCTAGAGACAAAGATAGTCGTGATAGAAACGGCGACACAGGCGCTGGAGCTAGTTTCCGCGATAGACGACGCGGGGTATGACGCTGAGATAATCTGACATATATGTTAAAATTAGTCCAGACAGACAAAGGGGGCGACAGCTTATGAAAAAATTCGCGATAATAACGACGGCTCTGGCATTCCTAGTCCTATCCGCGTGCGGCGCGTTCGCGCACCCGCCGAAGGACGTCTCCGTCTCATGGAACAAATCACAGGAAATGCTCTCCATTACATCGCACCACAACGTCAACGACCCGGCGAAGCACTATATACTCTCGCTGACGATACTCGACGGCAACAGACAGGTGCTGACGAAGCAATACACGAAGCAGGGCTCGCCGGAAACATTCACCGACAGCATATCCCTAAAAGGCATGAAGTCAGGCACGAAGCTCCGCGTTCAGCTCGTCTGCAACATAATGGGATCGAAAGAGACCGAGTTCATCATCCCATAGACCCGCGGACAAAAACAGATACACATACGACAAGAGAGCCCAACACAGGGCTCTCTTTTTTATGCGATGCCGCATGGTCTTGACCTTGCTCGTCATCCCATGTATATGCCGCCCGAAAAGTATACTGTGGCCGCAGAACGTTGTGCATGACAGACGGGCGCGATGCGCATAGCTACATCAAAGGCGTGATTGAGATCCTATATCGTCATGGAGTGAAGCTGCGCATCAATATCCCTGCCTCCGTACATTACACGAAGGACAGAGACCACCGCAGTTGTATCATCGGGGATGTACAGAACAACATAATTGTCCACGGGCAACATCCGCATGCCACGGCTGCGCCAAGGTTCGCGGCGATAGGTGGGAAACTTTCGCGGCATAGAATCCAGCAAGCTGATTTGTGCCTCCAGCCGGTCAAGCTGCCTTGCGGCATTGCCCGGCGCTTTGAGGTCAAAGGCGATATACTCGTAAATCCCACGAAGGTCAATATCTGCCTGTCGCGTGATTTCTACTGTATAGGTCATAACCCGTAATCTTTGCGGATGTCAGCGAAGGCGGATTTCGCAGGCTTGACTCGTCCAGCCTGCATGTCTGCATACCCTTTCTCCAATTCCATGTCCAACTCAGCTTCTGAAAGGACGCTGATGTCAACAGGCCTTGCGGCTGGGATTTTAACCTCAAATGGAAGGCCTCTTTGAAGAATTATCTGCTTGTAAAACATATTGATGGCGTTAGATGCCGGAATGCCAAGAGCGAACAGGATGCTCTCTGCGCGCTCCTTCACATCTGGCTCGATTCTTGCATATAAATTAGCCGATTTTGCCATAGCCTCACTGCTCCTTCCCTTATCTACTTGGCGCGTGGCACACCATGATTATATCATTTGTGCGGACGGAAGCAATACAACGGCGAGCGTTCTTCATGCACAACAGGCGTGGTCTTGATGCTCGTTTTGCGGCGGAATATTCAACAGGCAAAAACTGTCGCAGGTGCCGCCTGGTCAATAGTGCTCGTACATTCTTAAAATTTTGACGAAGCCGTCGTAGATTTTTCCGTCTGGGGCTGGGCGCTCTTCTGTGTTTGGGATTAGTTCATAGACAAGGCGGTGCTGGATGTTTATTCTGCGCGAGTATGTGCCGCGCAGGTCGCCGACTAGCTTTTCAAATTTTGGGGGCGTGGCGAAAGGGTCTTGTTTTATGAGCTCTATTAGCTCACGCGCCCTTTTGCCAAGCCCGGCCGCGACAACGCTTTCTTTATCCTTCAGGGCTTGTTTTGTGTAAAAGACGTACCACGTCACCACGCGACGTCGCTTTCCGGCACACACTCATCCAGCGGCGTTTCCATGCCCTCTTTTATGCTCGCCGCCATTCCGGGGACGGACATGAGGTGAAGCGTCTCCTGTATGGCGTTCCAGTCGGATTCAGAGAGCAGAACAGCGTTCTTGTTGTTTCTGCGCTGTATGAGTATCGGCGCGCTGTTTTCGTTCACGTCGTCCAGCAGGTTATAAAACGTCTGCCTTGCCGCTGTCGCGGTGATTGCCATTGTCATCATCTCCCGGAAATAATTATAACGTACGCCTTTACGTACGTCAACGAACCGCCCTCGTCATTTGATGCGCTTATGCTGCCCTTACAGCAATCCCGAAGAAATCCTGAGTATCTCCTTTGCCGCCTGTGGCCTTGAAATTTCTTCCATCGCCTTTGCGAGCTTTTCAAGCTCCTCTGGCGCGTCTAACAGCGCGGCGGCTTCTTTTTGCGCCTCGTTCGCGTTTGCAAGCGCACGCGCCGCGCCGCGCCCGCAGACGTAGTCCATGTTCAGCTGTTCCTGACCCGGAATGGGGTCCATGAACAACAGCGGGAGCTTTGAGGCGAGGGCCTCTGAGAGCGAGAGGCCGCCGGGTTTCATCACGCCGAGGTCCGCCGCTCGGTAGTAGTTCTCCATGTCGGGGACGAAGGCCTCTGCCCGCACGTTTTCATTGGCCGCGTAACGCGCCGAGAGCTTTCTGTATAGCGCCCTGTTGTTGCCGCAGATGACGATTATCTTCCAATCCTTGCGCGCCGCAAGCGTTGCCGTCGCCGCCTCAACCGCTCCCGCCCCTATGCCGCCGCCGCTTACGAGAATAGTCTTTCGCTCCGGCTCCAGGCCGAGGCGCTTTCTGGCCCGCTCTTTTGACGGCAGTTCAAGAAACTTTGGCGAGACTGGGATTCCCGTGTCGTAGACGTTTTGTATTCCCTCGTCCGCGTGCTGTTTTACGGCTGTGGGACTTGCCACAAAGAGAGCGCGATACATTTTGCCGCGCTGAAAGCGGTGGCAGACGAAGTCTGTGTTCACGTAGAACGTGGGGTAATTCTTGTACCATTCGGCGAAGCACGGAGCGCCAAAGTAGTGCGTGAAGAACACGGCCTGCGCGCCAAACTGAGCCGCGTCTCTTTCGAGCGCGGGCAGGTAGCGGCGGCAGAGCGTTTTGTGAAACCAGTCGAAGGAGGCGGAGCGGATGGACTGCTTGTCGCTGCCCCAGTAGAACTGGCCCCACAGCCACGGCGCGCGGCGGGCCATTTGGAGGTAGCCGTCAGAGACCAGCCTGTGAAGCCACGAGGGAATGTAGTCCAGTATGTCGCGGCAGAGCACGCGGCCATCGGGATTTTCGCGCAGAAATTCGTCGCGGAGGTTCTGCGCCGCCGTTTTGTGTCCCGTTCCCTCGGAGGCGTAGAATACCGCGATAGTTTTCACTGGCCCAGTCCTTTGAAGAGGTCGCCAAGCGTGACGCTCGGCGCTTCGGAGCGCTCGCGTTCAACGCGAATGGCGGCTAAAATGGAGTCGCGCATTTGCAACGGCGTGTAGTTCCTTGGGAAGTAGACTGCGGAGGCGTCGCCGTGACCGCCGCCGCGCACTTTTTTGCCGTCCTTGAGCAGGGCGAGCACTCGGCCCGCGAAGCCGTCTCGGCTTCTGAGCGATACGGCCCAGTCTCCGTTGAAGCGCTTCGCCGCCACCGCCGCCACCTGCGGCGGGTTGGGGTCGCGGTCGAGCACAAGGCCGCAGAAGTCGGATACGTCGCCAAACTCGAGTATGCCGTCGCCGAGGAACGAAAGCTCGTCGCCCGTGCGCAGAACGCTCTCCTTCGCGGCGGCGAAACGCGCTTCCTGACGCGCGACAAAGTCCTCCGCGCCGGCGCGTTCTGTGGGCGTCAGCTCAGCCGATGGGTTTTCGACGAGGCGCAAAAGGACGCCCCACTGGCCGCAGAGCGTGACAAGCCCCTGCCACAGGCGGCTTTCGGGCATTTGCCCAAGCCAGAGGTCTCTGTCGTTCGCCACGCGCACGACCGGTTCAAGCGCCGCGGCTTGCGCCCTCATCTCCGGTGTGCCATGCCCCATGAGCCAGTTCCAGTAGACGAGCGCGCCGCAGTAGTTTGTGTCTATCACGGCCCATTTTCTGTTTCCGTAGCGCTCAAACGTGCTTTTGTGGTGGTCGAAGAGGAAGGGCGCGCGCCCGTCCTCCCAGAGCGAATCGATTTCGTCGACGGTTTCCTGCCTCTGACAGAAGAGGTCGAGCACAAGCGGCTCCTCACCGGCCCTTAGCGTTTCAAGAATCAGCGCGTCCACCTCGCCATAGCCTGTGAGCGAAACGCGAATCATGCGGCCTGTGTCTTTGTTCGCGCGCCACGCGAGGGCCGCGGCGGCAACGCCGTCCAAGTCCGTGTGGCTGATTATATGAAGAAGGGGTTTTGTCATCTCAATCGCTCCCTAAAATTTCATCTCCCCCATATTTTACAGTAATCGAGAGAAAATGAAATCACCGGAGCGCGGCGAATTTTTGGAGCGCCTCTTTCATCCTCGCGTTCTCTTCCGGCAGACCGATGGATACGCGGAGCATTCCCACGCCCTTGAAAGTCAGCCTGCGGACGATGATGCCGGCCTTCGCGAACTCTGAAGCTAATGAGGCGGAGGCGTCGCCGAGCGGCATGAGGACGAAGTTTCCCTGAGAGGGAACGTATGGGATTTTTTGCTCGTCGAGGAAGCGGCAGAATTCGCGGCGCTCCGTCAAAAAGAGCTTGCGGCTATGCTCGTAGAACTCAGTGTCGTCGAGCGCGGCGGCGGCCCCCATGAAGGCAAGCCCCGTCACGCCAAACGGCTCGCGCACGCGCTTTAGCACGTCGAGCAGCCCCGGGTGCGCCGCGGCCCAGCCGACGCGCACGCCCGC
>JAUNSQ010000165.1 GCA_030539135.1 Synergistaceae bacterium
CGTCTGCGCTCGGCCGGAGAAGGTGAGGTCTCGGTGGAGTTCGCGAAGCCTATATTCGCGCCCGCGCCTGGGCAGCGATTGGCGCTTTACAGCGGCGACGGCATAGCTGTCGCTGGAGCCGTGATATATTCATAAAAACATCTTTTGTTTTTTACCACATCTGCTAAAATATTGGCGGAAGATCAGGAACATCTGATAACTGGGGGACTATATATGACACTGCGCAAAAAAACGAGGCTCATCCTTGGGATCACAATGTTGGTTTTACTGCTCCTGCTTGATATCGTCTTCACGAGTCTCCTGAGGAAATCAGCGGAAGTCTCCGACCGCGACAGCATGGAACTCAATCTTTCCAAAGCCATAGTCTCAATCAATGGGGAGGCCGAAGCGCTGGGTGCTATCGCGAGCAACTGGGCCTATTCCGATTTCACATGGATGTTCATGCAGGGCAAGGCTCCGACTTATCCTACAAAAGTCCTCAACAGGGACGCGCTTACGAGGATAGGGATATCTTCCATGATATTTATCGGCAATGATAAACAGGTAAAACTTTTCAAGGACTATTCCCCCGCCGAGATGCCCTCCACGCCTCAGAGCGAATTTTCGATAATCTCCTCTCGTAAAAATGGGATGGAGACCCTCTTTAATATGACGGGCATAGACGGCAACAGCGGCATAGCGCTGCGCGGGAAAGACCCGATACTCTTCTCGGCAAAGCCTATACTTGACTCCAACATGGAAGGGCCGTCGGCAGGATACTTGATCGTTACGAAGGCTCTAAACGAAGCCAGCGTACAGGCGATATCAAGGAACCTAGGTTTTTCCTTTGTCATAAAACCGCTCACAGATGAAGAGATAAACGCGACAGATTTGCCATATTCCGTAATAGATGAGCCAGATTCAAAAAATACGTCCATAACCGGACGCATGCTTGTAAGGGACACGGCTGGAACTCCGTCGTTCTGGGTGCTCGGCACGGCCCAGAGGACGAACATAATGAACGCTGAGAAGCATCTACAGTTCCTTTTCATAGCCCTCGCGGCCCTTTCGATATTGCTCTGCTGCCTGTTCGACCAGATAATGAAAGCTACGTTCTTTAATAGGATGACGAGGCTTCAGAAGGAAGTCGAGAGCGTAAGGGACGAATCCGCGCCGAAGGACGCCAGCGTGACCGTCGACGGTTGCGACGAATTGACGAGCCTGCAGCGAACTCTCGGCGATGTGCTGGCGTATAAGGATTTCGCGAATGAAAAGGACAAGGCGCTGGATAAGATAAGCGTCATGGTGTACGAACGGTTCGCGCAGGCCGGCAACCGGCTCTGCATAAAGACGCTCGAGGATATCGCGGTCGCGTTCACCCCGGGCGACGAAAAATTTCGCAAGTGCATAGTCAGAGCAGCTGAAATGACGGCGCGTATGTGCGCTAGGATAGGGATAAAGGACGATGACGTCAGGTACTTCTACCTAGGAGCCCTGTTCAACCGCATAGGGCTCATCGGTATCCCGTTCAGCATAAGGCAGCATATCGGCAACCTTGATAAAAACGAGCTCCGCGAATATCAGAAGTATCCCATCATCTCAAGAGACCTGCTCCAAGCTGTCGAGCTCATGGGGCCGGCTATCCGCATCCCATATTGCTGGAACGAGAACTGGGACGGCAGCGGATTTCCGCTTAAACTCACAGGAGACGAGATACCGCGCGCGGCGAGGATATATGCCATCGTAGACGCATGGAACGAGATGACGAGGCCGTGGCCCGGGCGCAAGATCCCGTCGCTGGATGAAATCGAGATGCGCCTGCGCGAACAGTCTGGAAGCCGTTTTGACCCGCAGTTTGTAGAAGAGTTCATCAAATTGCTGCGTGAGGACGCGGCCGCCGAAAAGAACAGGGCTTAATGTCTATCTACCTCAATAATGCAGCTACCACATGGCCGAAACCAGAAGAGACAGCTTCGGCCATGTTTGATTTTATAACGCGGGACGGGGCGAACCTTGCCCGCGGCTCCGCGTCCCAGCGCGATATCAGAACGCTGGACGACGTGTACACGTGCCGCGCCGCGCTGGCGAAGTTCCTTGGGGGCTATGAGAAACACAGCGCCAAATATCTGACCTTCACCTCCTGCGTCACGGAATCGATAAACGTCATCCTCAAAGGAACAGCGAAACAGGATATGAGGATTGTGACCTCGTCGATGGAACATAACGCGGTCATACGTCCTCTCCGTTCGCTTGAGGAGGCTGGGGCGCAGGTTGAGGTGATACAGTGCAGTATGCGCGGATATCTCGACCCAAAGTCGGTCGACAACGCGCTGCGAAGCCACGCCGACCTCGCTATATTCTCACACTGCAGCAATGTCAGCGGCTCGTTGCAGGACCTAACGGCGATAGCGGAAGTCTGTGCTAAGTATTCAACGCCGCTTGTGGTCGACAGCGCTCAGACGGCTGGGATAGTACCGATAGATACGGAGGCGCTTGGCCTTGCCGCGCTGTGTTTCACAGGACACAAGGGGCTCATGGGCCCTCAGGGGACTGGAGGTATCCTATGGAGGCCGGACTTCGCGGAAAAGTGCCAGCCTCTGATAGAGGGCGGTACCGGGAGTTTTTCCCACGAGGAACGACAGCCTAAACAGCTCCCCGATAAATTTGAATCCGGCACGCTGAACCTTCCCGGCATTGCGGGGCTTCTCGCCTCCGTCAAGTGGATAGAGGAGACCGGTATGTCGGCGGTAAGCGAAAGAGAAAGGATTCTTGGCGCGAAATTGGAGGAAGGAATGCTCGGCATCGACGGGCTGCGGATACTCGGCCCTGCGGCTGAAGACCCGCGTCTTCCGGTCTATTCGATAAATATCGATGGAAAAGACAACGCCATGCTCGCGCGTGAATTGTCGGACAGGTTTGGTATCGAAACTCGCCCCGGCCTGCACTGTGCCCCGCTCGCGCACAGGACACTCGGCTCTTTCCCAGAGGGCGCGCTTAGGCTTTCACCGGGATATTTCAACACAGAAGAGGACATAGACATAACAATAGACGCCCTGAAGACGCTGGCCAAGCGTTAGCACGGAGCGACAATCAATAATAATAGAAACGAGGCCGAACGCTTTTAACGTCCGGCCTCGCAGTCTTTGAGCGCCTTTTAGCCTTATCCAGCTATAAAACCATTTGAGACAAGG
>JAUNSQ010000166.1 GCA_030539135.1 Synergistaceae bacterium
AGTTGGGACATAGCCTCTTTCAAGAAGCCCGCGAATATACGTGCCGTTATATGTAAAGCTGAATACTATGCGGGCAAGCCACACTGTCAACAGGCTCGCCAGCAGCATAAACATCGCCCACTTAACGTCGCCTCTGCATATAGGCACGAAAGAACCAAAGAAGAGCACAGTCCAGCTAAATCCGACTTTCGCCGTGCGGAGCTGCCCCATCTGATCTTGAAGCGTAACTATCATCCCTATCACCCCGATCCAGAAATTTACTTACGTACAAATGATATCACAAACGGCGCGCTAATAATGTATAATCAACAGTGTAACAAAACCAAATTAGAAAGAGAGTGGATTTGAATGTCAGCTCTTATGATCGTAATTGCGTTAGCGGTAGTCGTCGGCGGTTGGCTGATGGCAACATACAACGGGCTCGTAAAACTTCGCAACCTTATGCAGGAGGCGTGGAGCGGAATAGACGTCCAGCTCAAGAGACGCTTTGACCTCATCCCGAACCTCGTCGAAACGGTAAAGGGATACGCGTCGCATGAGAGCGAGACCTTTCAGAACGTAACGAACGCCAGAGCGGCGGTCGCCAACGCTGGCAACGACCCGGCGGCGCGCGTTCAGGCGGAAAACGCGCTGACCGGCACGCTTCGCTCTCTCTTCGCTGTCGCTGAAAATTATCCGGATCTCAAGGCGAACACGAACTTCCTACAGCTTCAGGAGCAGCTCGCCTCGATCGAGGACGAGATCCAGATGGCCCGTCGCTACTACAACGGCACGGCTCGCGACCTAAACACGTCGATACAGAAGTTCCCGGCAGTACTTATCGCGCGCCAGTTCGGTTTCAAGGAAGCTCCGTTCTTTGAGGCCGAAGAAGAGGCAAAAGCGGCTCCAAAAGTTTCGTTCTAGCAATATCCAAGCCGCTGTCCATACCATGTGGGCGGCGGCTTTTTGTTTATCGTTATCCA
This sequence comes from Synergistaceae bacterium, assembly GCA_030539135.1. GTDB lineage: Bacteria > Synergistota > Synergistia > Synergistales > Synergistaceae > JAUNSQ01. The sequence continues at coordinate 963 of JAUNSQ010000166.1, forward strand.
GAAAGGGGCGAGCGAATGAAAAAATCAAAATGGGGGATACTCTCCGCCGCGCTTCTGCTGTGTCTGCTGACAGCTCTTCCCGCTTTCGCGCAGGAATATCTCAGTAACTATGACGTCACTGTCAGGATAAACCAGGACAGCTCGCTCAATGTCACGGAGAAGATAGAGGCGAGGGTAGAGAATATTTCCATCAAAAGGGGCATCATCAGGTCCTTTCCCGTCGAGTACGAAGATAAAAACGGACATACCGTTACGGTCGGCTTTGACATTACAGACGTGACGCTCGACGGCAGTGAGGTACCCTGGCAGTCCGAGCAGGATGGCCGCTATATCCATGTCAGGATCGGTGACAGGGACAGAATGATACCGCGTGGTTTCCACACGTTTGTCATATCATATACTACGACGAGGCAGCTTGGCTTCTTTGAAGACCATGACGAACTTTATTGGAACGTGACCGGCAACCAGTGGACGTTCCCAATCGAGCGCGCGTCGTGCCGTGTCTCGTTGCCCGGCAAAAACTTTGGCGACGGCTTCAGTTCCGTTGAATGGTATGTCGGGGCTTACGGCGAGAAAGGCGATAGGAGCGACGCGAAACTTATCGGTAACAACGGTGTCTCGACGACGCGGCCGCTGAGGTCCGGCGAAGGCATCACGGTAGTCTATACGTGGCCGAAAGGGCTAGTCACGCCGCCGCCTCCGCCAAAGACGGACGACGCGAACGCCCAGGGCATGGTCGGGCTGCTTACGCTCGCGGCTGTGGCGGGGTGGTTTGGCTTCGCGTGGTTCAAGTGGGGCAAGGATCCGGCGCAAAAGTCCACGATCCCGCTCTTCTATCCTCCAAACGGGGAATCTCCCGCGCATCTGCGTTACGCGCGCGACCTCAAGACAGATAAGACAGCCTTCGCCGCGACGATACTCAACCTCGCGGTAAAGGGCGCTCTGCGCATAGAAGAGGGCGAGGAAGAAAAGGGCTTCTTCAAAAACTCTCCCGGCGTCTATACGCTACGCAAGATGAGCTATAACGAAAAGAAGGTCAAGCTTACATCGGACGAGGACGCGATAATGATGCACCTCTTTCCGGGCAGCCAAGGTACGCTGACGCTTGAGAACGATAACGCGGGTAATTTTGGCGACGCTATGGACAGCCTCTCGCGTCACATGGGGCTGCTGCGCAAACAGTTCTTCTCGTCCAATACTGCGAAATGCCTTGTGGGCGCTCTCATTTACTTCGCGGGCATCGCGGCGCTGTATCCCTTCAGCGGGGAATACCCTGAGACGCTTATGATATGCGGCATATCAGGGCTGCTTGTGATATTTGTGAGCCTTATGCTGTCGAACATCATGCCGAACAAGGCTTGGAAGAGGCTGCCGTTGTTCATAGGAAGGCTTGCCCTGCCGCTGTTTTTGACGTTCTTTGTCTACGCGATGTTGTGCGAGGACTCTACTGGCATTCCTCTCGCGGTAGTCTGCTTCGGAGCTGCGCTGCTTATCTTCTCCGTGATGCGCCCCCTAATGTCGGCGCGAACGAAGAAGGGATACGAGATGCTCGCGGCGGCGGAGGGGCTGGCGCTCTACATGAAGACGGCGGAGAAGGGGCGGCTTGAAATGTTCAACCCGCCAGAAGAGACTCCGCAGCTCTTTGAACGGCTCATGCCCTATGCGCTCGCGCTCGACACTGCCAAGACGTGGGGCAACAGGTTTGAAAAGTTGCTCCAGACGGAAAAATACGAGCCAACGTGGTATGTCGGGCCGAACCCGTATATCTTTATGAACGGCGGAGGGCTCAACACATTCTCATCCAACTTTGCCCAGGGGTTATCGAGCAGCATGGTCTCTCAGACGACAGAGTCGGCTCCAGGCTCCTTCTCGGGATTCGGCGGCGGAGGCTTCTCCGGCGGCGGAGGAGGAGGAGGCGGCGGCTCCGGCTGGTAGGGTATTCTTTTCTAAAAATAATGGGCTCGCCAAATGCGTAGACCTATGATGCTTTTGGTCAAAGCCGCAAAGGGTCGGGTGCAATAATGCAGAAATTTGAAAGGATACATACGGATGCAAGGAAGAATTATTATAATCACTGGCCCACCTGGAACGGGAAAAACAACAACGTCAGCTATCGTTGCAAGGGAATCCAGTATAGAAAAATCTGTGCATATGCACACAGATGATTTTTATCA
>JAUNSQ010000167.1 GCA_030539135.1 Synergistaceae bacterium
GGCATAATGGATACAAGATTGTTTATCCATCCGGGCTTTGAGTTCAAAGTCATCGACGGCCTCATCACAAACTTCCATCTGCCAAAGAGCACGCTGCTGATGCTCGTCTCCGCCTTTGGCGGCTATGAGACGATGATGTCCGCGTACAGGACGGCGGTGGAGGAGAGATACCGCTTCTTCTCCTTCGGAGACTCCATGTTCATCAGCTGAACGGCCACGCTCGAGTTCCGGCATGCCGCATAGCGCGCAACATACGCAAGCGCGGAGGCATGATTATTTTTGCTGTTGAGAAAACAGCGCCTCTGCTGTTATACTTGTAGAAACTATAGCGGTAATGAAAGGCTGGTGCGGAATGCAGAACTCATTTGGCGGCAGTAGGATAAAACGGTGCGTGATAATCACGGGCATGTCGGGAGCGGGGAAGTCGTCGGCCCTGAACGTATTTGAGGATCAGGGCTATTATGTTATAGACAACCTGCCCCCTATACTTTTGCCGCAGCTGCTGGACGTTCTTACATCAAACCAGTCCGCAGTAAACAACGGTGTTGCCGCGGTCGTCGACGTCCGCAGCGAGGACCTGCTCAACGAGCTTGAGAATGTCCTGGCGCATGTGAAAGAAAAAGTCGGCAGCCTAATTATTTTGTTTGTGGACGCCACGGATGAATTTATCGTCAGAAGGTTCGAAACGACAAGACGCCGCCATCCGCTCGCGTCGGACACCACGATATTAGGCGGGATATCAAAAGAAAGAGCGCTCTTGGAGACTATCCACGAACAGGCTGATATCGTTATAGATACGTCGGGGCTGAAGTCGCCTGAATTCAAGAAAAAGCTGCTGAAAATAATGGGTATGAAGGCAGACAAACCTGTGGCGATCATCAGTTCTTTCGGCTTTAAATATGGCATACCGCAGGATGCGGACTATATACTTGACGTCAGATTCCTGCCAAACCCGAATTATGTCGAAGAACTCCAGATGCTTTCGGGTAAAGATCAGCCCATTCACGATTATCTCAATTCGTTTGACTCGCTTGATAAGTTCATCAGCAAGGCGAGCGAGCTGCTTGATTTTGTCGCGTCAGTTTACTGTAATACGGGTAAGAAACAGATACATATAGCGGTCGGCTGCACGGGCGGCAGGCACCGTTCTGTCGCCGTAGCGGAGATGCTTGCCGCGTGTATGCAGAAGGACGGCAATAAGACGATAATTGAACACAGAGATATCGATAAGGGGAATCTTTGGTGAGCATCCAGACATTTTTCTCTTTAACGGCCATTATTGTTTCGCTAGCGGTGTTTTATTGTGTTTATACGGGACAGCATAAGAAATATCATAGAAATAATACCGCCAGCGCCTGTTTTAATAAGATAGACGACACGGAGCATAATAGATTGTCGTTTGGCCCTAAGGTGGTCGCGATAGGCGGCGGTACGGGACTTTCGACATTATTGTCCGGCCTCAAAGAATTTACCCGTAATATAACCGCGGTCGTCGCCGTTACCGACGAAGGGGGGAGTTCCGGCCGCCTGCGTCAGGAATGGGGGATGCTCCCGCCTGGCGATATCAGGAACTGTATCGTCGCGCTTGCCGAGAACGACAGTTCTCTGAATAGATTGCTTAACTTTAGGTTTGACCGCGGCGAACTTAAAGGGCATAGCCTTGGAAATTTGATCTTGCTCGCGACGACGGAGATGGAGGGCGACTTTCAGCGCGCGGTGCAGGAATTGAACAAGATGCTTGCAATTCGCGGAAGGGTGCTTCCCGTTACGACGGATACGGTCGTTTTAAAGGGCGAGACGGTAGATGGAGTCGGTGTGAGCGGGGAACTCGCTGTATCTGAGAATGGAAGCAAGCTCGCAAAATTATGGCTGGAACCTTCTAATGCGTCGCCTCTGTCAAGCGTCAAGAAAGCTATCGACGAGGCCGATATCATCTTTCTCGTGCCCGGCAGCCTGTTTACTAGCGTTATGCCGAACCTTCTTCTCAAGGATATAGCCGCCCAGCTCAGAAATACGTCGGTCCCAATCGTTTATGTGGCAAATCTTGTTACTCAGCCTAAGGAGACCGAGGATATGAATATCTTGTCCCATGTGGACTGGATAGCGGGCGTTATCGGCTCTGTGCCTAATTATGTTATCGCAAATCAGACGCCTATCCCTGCGGAATTTCTTCCCAGATACAATAATATAGGCGCCAGACCTCTATATTTGTCCGAAAGAGAGGAAAAATATTTGAAGTCGCTTGGAACTACAGTTATCTACGGTGATTTTATAGTCGTTAAAGACAAGGCGTATCTTAGGCACAACGCGCAAAATCTCTCTGACGTGATCATGAAAATCGCAGAAAGACACAGGGAGAAGATGGAAGTGTAATATTATGGACAACATCAAGCATACCTTATGGGATGAATGGGCCTCGCTGCCAACTCCTCAATCGCCGGAGGATGAGATATCTGGAATACTCGAAGGCCTGCGTTATTCGGCGTCCATTGATGAAACTTCGTACTTTTATACATGTCCGCGCTTGTTTGTGCTTAGAAGGCTAATGAAGCTGTGGAACCGATCGGCATACCAGACTGCGGACGAAGCGTCAAAAATCCATATCATCACAAATCAGCATAAGAGTAAGACTATCTTTTCTATATCGGCGGCGCAATTTGAAAATATAAAAAATCACAGTTTGTCTTTAGCCATACGAAGAAGAAATTGGAGCTGGGTCAGGGGCTTATGGGGGACGGCCGGGTCATTGTATATACCCAAAACCGGTTATTATCTTGTAATTAGGATACCAAACAATGAACTTCGTTCTTATGAAAAAATACACTTTATGCTGAGGTCTGCGGGCTATTCGCTTGGAGTAAGAGAAAAATCTGGGATATGCGAGCTTATGCTGAGAGACCAGCAGCAGATCGTGACGTTCCTTTCTAAGCTGGGCTTCACAAGCACGCTTTTCGCTTTGGAAGAGACGTCTATCCTGCGCTCTATGCGCAGCCACGCCAATAAGCTGGTGAACTGCGATTCTGCGAATATTAACAAGAGCCTTCTCACCGCTCAAAAACAAATGGCCTTTATCAGAAAGATCGAGGAAGCGGGGCTGCCGGAAGATGTGCCCGACGTATTAAGAGAA
>JAUNSQ010000168.1 GCA_030539135.1 Synergistaceae bacterium
GAGCATCTCCATGTTCTTCTGCCTGTCCGCCTCGCTCTCGTAGGCGAACTTGCCCGCCGCGGAGGCGAGGGCGTTCAACGGGGCGACGACGGTCCTCTGTACGCGGCGCAGGGATATTGCGGTGATGAGTATGGAGACGGCGAAGAGCAGCGAGGCCATTTCGATGAAGAATCGGAGCCGGTCTGTGACGACGCTCTTCATCGAGATGTCGGCGGCGACATAAGCCACCAGGTCTCCCCATGAGTCGAGTATTGGCCTGTAGACTGTGAGCAGACGCCCCGCGGGGCCGTCGTACACAAGCGAACCCTGCCCGTATTTCATGAGGCCGCCGAGCTTGGCCATCATCTTCTCGTCAAGCTTGACGAAGTTGTTTTCGTCTTTGTCGGGGAACTTGGCCGGCCTGAGGTCGATAACGACCTTTGCCCCGCCCTTCTCGATACGCAGGACGTACATATATACTATGTCGTGTATGCCGGCCTGTATCCTGTACATGGTGCGCTCGGCCTGTTCAAGCCCCTCCATGCGCTCGCCTGTCTCTAGGAACACGCGCACGTCGTCGCCGTCTATGGCGTTGTCTGCCAGGGTGGCCGCGGATTCGCATGTGCTCATGTAGCGCTTGTTCATCGTGGTCTCGTATATCATGAAGCTGATGCCGGTGGCGGCGGCGCTTATCACTATCGCGGAAAATATCATGAACGCGGCGCTCTTGGTGCGCATGGATATCTTTCTCGTCTTGGAGTCAGGCTCGCCCCCGCGGAGGCTTTCGTCGTAGATGCAGCCGAGCGGCAGGTCCGCGAAGAGTTTTTTAGGAAGCGTCTTTATCACGACGTACACCGCAGATATCGTGATGAATTTGTCTATAGTGTTGAGGGCGATATCGGCCGTAAGCTGCGCCGCGAAATTGTTGAAGATGAACTCCCGGCATATAGCCGTCGCGAGCTGGGCCGACCTCCCCGTGCCGAAGTTCAGCCCGAAGAGCAGCCATGTCAGCAGCGAGCCGAGAAATCCGCCGACGAAGACGAGCGGCGGAAGCGTTACGAGCGACGGGAGGTATTTCCTGAAATATCCACGCTTGGCAAACGGCACGGTCGTTACCGCGAGCAGGACGTTTATGATGCTGAAATAGAGCATCGTAGGAGACGATATCGCGACAATGCCGTTCGTGAGGAAGCCGACGACGATAGCGGGCAGGTAGCCGCACAACGCGGCGCAGAGCACCGTGCCGACGCAGTCGAGGAATACCGGCAGATCCCACAGCAGCGTCAAGCGCACGCCGCCAAGGTTGACGGCGATACACAGCGCGATGACCGCCAGGGAGCTCCTGCTGAAAGTCTTATCCTTTTCCATTCCGCGCCTCCGTCCGCCGATGATAGTCCTGATTATACATTAAAAAAGGGCCCCCCTGTCGGAAGGCCCCGGCTTGGTCTTATTTCTTCTTCGGTTCGCGCAGCTCGTCGATGGCTGTGAGTATCTCGTTCGCCTTGCCGCCGATAGAGGCCGCTTTCTCAGCCCAGTATGGCTGAGCTATCTTCCTGAACGCCTCTTGGTCGGTGAACTCCGTCACCTTCGTACCCTCGGCCTCGAACTTTGCGTAATATCCGTTCTCGGAGTCTACGATGCGCTTGTTGAAGCCGCCTTTCAGCTCGTCCCAGACTTGCAGCATCAGAGCCCTCGCCTCCTCGGGCAGACCGTCCCAAAACTTCTCGTTCGCGGAGAGCGTGGCGAGCGCGTACATGTGGCGCGTCTTGCAGATGTTGCCCGTTATCTTGTGGTAGCCGCCCTCGTACAGGGACTGCGCGGGGCATTCGCACGCCTCGACGACGCCCATCTGTATGGCCTTGTACATCTCGTTCATGGCCATTGGCGTCGGAGACATGCCGAAGAGCGTGAACGTGTCTATGAACACTTGGCTCTCTGGCGAGCGGATGACGAGTCCCTTCATATCCGCGAGCGTGCGGAGTGGGCGCACGGAGGCTATGACTCTGGCTCCGGCGGACGCCCAGCCGAGTATGTATGTGTTGCTCTTCTGGGACATGGCCTCGGCTATGAGCTTGCCCGGCTTGCCGTAGATGCACCTGCCGAGGTGGTCGTAATTGTCGCAGATGAGCGGCGCGTAGAGCATGGAGACCTCGGGGCACAACGGCTCGAAGAGCGACGGCTCGCCAATGGACATGTCGACCGCGCCAAGTTCGACCTGCTCTATTATCTCGACGTAGGAGCCAAGCTTTCCGGCTGGGTAGTAGTCAAACGATATCTTTCCGCCTGAGCGCTTCGACACCTCCGCCATCCAGTCTTCCACGAGGTAGGGCGCTAGCTCGCCGGCCGGAATGCCGTGGGCTAATTTGATCTTCACCGGGTCCATGTCGGCGATGGAAGTTTTGGTCTTGGGCTTCACAACGAACGCCGCACAGACGGCCAATACCGCGGCCAGCGCTATGAGACACAGGAGCGACGATTTCTTTTTCATTTTTGACCATACCTTTCCGCAATATAAGATTTAGTGGATGATGTCTGATAAAGCCCTTCTCAGCCTAAGTGATTTTTCAGCGTCAAATACAGGTCGTGCGGCTCGACTGGCTTGGAGATGTGCCCGTCCATCCCGGCGGCGCGGGCTTTCTCAACGTCCTCCGAGAAGGCGTCGGCGGTCATAGCCAGTATCGGGATGGTCTTCGCGTCGGGGCGCTCGCTCGCGCGTATCTCCGCCGTCGCCTGATAGCCGTTCATGACGGGCATCTGAATATCCATCAGTATCGCGTCGAAGTATCCCGGCTCGGACGCCGCGAATTTCTCGCAGCCGGCCTGCCCGTTCTCCGCGGTCTCGACCTCCAGCCCGAACTTGTTGAGTATCAGGGTCGCGATTTCTATATTCATCTTGTTGTCCTCTACCAGGAGCACGCGCCTGCCGTGCAGGTCGTAATTTTGTTCCATATCCGGCGCGGCGCGTTCCGCGCCGCTTGTCAGATTTTCTAGGGCGTTGTAGAGCGCGGAGGAGAAGACGGGCTTCCCAAATATGATATCGGCTCCGGCCTCGACGCACAGCGGCTTTGCCTCCGCGGCGTCATAGGATAAGACCATGACGCGCAGGGCGTCTGCGTCGAACTCGGCGCGTATCTTCTTC
>JAUNSQ010000030.1 GCA_030539135.1 Synergistaceae bacterium
AATATGTAGACCTTCCTTCCGACATTACTATGGCTAAATTGTCCTACGACCTCACGATGTGCACAGTCGAAGTCGAGGACGCCGTGAGCCTCGCTGACAGCCTTGGAGGACTTGTCGTTGGGCGCATACTCACGGTCGAGCCGCACCCTGACGCCGACAAACTGCGCATCTGCACGGTCGATGTCGGCGATATGGCCCCTAGCACGATAGTCTGCGGCGGCATAAACCTTGCGCCGGGGCAGCTGACGATAGTCGCGGTCCCCGGGGCGATGGTACGCTGGCACGGCGAGGGCGAACCGGTTGAGATAAAACCGGCGAAACTTCGCGGCGTGATGAGCTACGGGATGATATGCGCGGCCGGGGAGATAGGCCTTGACGACCTGTTCCCGGCGACGCAGCCAGCAGAGATAATGGACATCACGAACTTTGACGTGAAGCCCGGCACGCCCGCGGCGGAAGCGTTGGGACTCAACGATATCATCCTTGAAATAGATAACAAGTCGATGACGAATCGCCCTGACCTCTGGGGACATTACGGCATGGCGAGAGAACTGGCCGCCATATACGGCTGCGCTCTGAAGCCGATCGAGTCCGTGGAGCTTCCCGCTGAAACCGATGGTCTTGCGGTCTCCATCGACGATACCAAACGCTGCTCGCGCTACTCGGGTCTTGTCGTGCGCGGGATAAAGAACGTTCCATCGCCGTACGAGCTGCAGAGCCTTCTGTGGCGCGTCGGCGTCCGCCCAATAAACCTCCCGGTAGACATCACCAACTACGTGATGCTCGCCACGGGACAGCCGACGCATGGTTTTGACAAGAACCACATCAGCGGCTCGATACATGTCAGGACGGCGCGGGACGGCGAAAAACTTGAACTTCTCGACGGCACGACGCTCGACCTTACGACGGAAGACCTCGTCATCGCTGACGAGAAAGCCCCCGTCGCGCTTGCCGGAATAATGGGCGGCAAACTTGACTCGATACTCCCCGAGACGACGGAGCTGATACTCGAGGTCGCGAACTTCAACGCGCTCGGCGTGCGCCGCACGGCGCAGCGCTTTGACATCAGGACAGAGGCGTCATCGCGCTACGAGAAGGGCATAGACCCACAGCGCGTGGACAGCGCCGTAGCAGTCGCGGTGCGGATGTTCAACAAAGAATTCCCGGGCGCGAAGATAACCGGATATACGGATAACTATCCCGCGCCGCTCGATACCGCCAAGGTCAGCGTGTCGCTCGACTTCCTCCGCAAGAGGCTTGGCAGCGAACTGTCTGCCGAAGACGTCAAGGCCACGCTCGGACGCCTTGGCTTCAAGACAGAGATAAGCGGGGACATGCTCATGGTCGAGGCTCCGTCATGGCGTTCGACTGGCGATATCTCTCTGCCTGACGACATACTTGAAGAAGTCGCGCGTCTTATGGGATATGAGAATTTTGATTTCATAGCCCCGACAGTGAAGCTGGAGAAGGCGATAAATCAGCGCGCTCCGGAGATAGAAAGGGCCGTTCGCGAATATCTGGCGTTCCGCTGCGGGATGCAGGAGATATTCACATATCCATGGATAGAGGACAGTTATATCGAAGCGTCAGGTGCGGACACGTCGGAAATGCTCGCTCTCAGCACGCCTCCCGCGCCGAACGAGAGCCGCCTGCGTTCAACGCTCATCCCGGGAATGATGAAAGCCGTCTGCGATAACCTTCGTTACTTTGACAGCTTTATGATATTTGAGCTCACGCAGGTGTTCTTCAACAGGAACTTCCACAGCATCAATGGAACCGCCGAGCTGCTACCGGAGATGAGCCGCCACCTTGCAGGAGCCTTTGTAGGCTCGGATGCTGGGACGCTGTTCCGCAAGGCGAAGGGCGCGATAGAATTTATGCACAGGGCCGCGCAGATGGAACAGCTTTCGTTCGCGCAGACCGCAAAGCCCGAATGGGCCGACGAGAGTGCGTGGATAAACGTTACGCTCGGTGAAGAGACGATTGGTGTGATAGGGCTGGTCTCTCCGAAGGCCTCGCGCAGCGCGGGGATAAAGAGAAACCTTGCCGTGCTGTTCGAGCTTGACGTTGAAAAGCTTGTCCCGCTCGCGTCGAGGCAGAATACATTTACGCACCTCCCGGCGTATCCGCTCGTTGATTTTGACCTCTCGGTCGTTTTCGACGATAATGTTACCTGGGCGGAGATAGAGGCCGTCGTCAAAAAGACGGAGCTGGTCAAAAAGGTCAGCTTTGTCGACGAGTATCGCGGCGCTCAGGTCGGAGAAGGAAAGAAATCCATCTCGTTCAGGACATGGATCGGTTCCGACGAGGGCACTTTGACGTCGGATAAGATCGACGCGGTGACGAAACAGGTCATGAAGAAGATAAACAAGAGGTTTGGCGGGGACGTTCGCGGAGCCCAATAAACATCGGAGGGAGGACTATCCATGATAGAGCAGTTTGAGCAGATCGACAGCGCAATGGGGAAGATAGAAGTCATATTTCAGGCGCTGAAACAAGAGTTGGAGCGCCTTACAAAAGAAAACAAAGACCTCAAGGGCATCATCGAAGACAGGGATCTTGAGATACTTCAGCTTCAGGAATCCGTCGAGAAGGCGTCCACAGAGACGAGTAGCGAGAAGAACGAAGTCTCGAACAGACTCCAGACGTTGCTGGACAGAATGCAGAACATGATTCCTGAAGGCGAGGCCGAACAGCCCGCCGCAAGCAGAGACAGCAGCGTCGGACAGCAGGAGGACCTGCATTTCTAATATCCGCCTGCGGATTGGAGATCGCATCATGGAAGAAACGCCAGAGATCAGGAAATTAGAAGACGGGAGATACTCCTTTGTCGTGGGGCGTGAGAGATATACGCTCGCTACATCCCTTGACGAGGAGAGCTTCTTCCGTGTCGTTAAAACGGCGCAGGAAGCGGTGAAAGATTTTCCTCCTACACTCAAGCAGGAGGACAGGCTCTTCCTCGCTCTTCTGGCGCTGTCAAATAAGATCGATGAAGTGGCATGCCGTATAGACGACTTGCTTACGCTGGCCGAAGAGACGGAAAAAGGACTAAATTAGCATGGAATTTTTTGCCGGATGGCATGGCCTGGATCTATTCTTTGTAGCTCTGGGCTGTTTTTTTGTTATTCGCGGATGTTTCCGCGGCTTTGTCGGAGAGGTAGTGACCCTCGCCGGGTTTATATGCTCATTCTATGTCTCGTTCAAGTTCTCGGGGCAAATAGGCAAGATACTGTCCCACGGCGGAGGGCTCAATCCCTCCGTGGCGCAGTTCCTCGCGATGGCGCTCATCTGGCTGTTTGTTACCTTGATTGCGGCGGCTGTGAGGCGCATACTTAAAAGCATGCTGGACGCCGCCGACCTCGGCGGGGTCGATAAGTTGCTTGGCCTTTTCTCCGGTCTGTTCAAAACTTGTATCATGATATACGTTTTTCTTGTCGGCGGACTTCTGCTTTCGCCGGTCGTAAATCCTGTGTGGATGTCGAACAGCGACGTGCTGCGCTATGCCGGCAGGCACTGGCCGCAGGTACGCCAGATACTCGTGGATTTTGACGTACTGCCGGAAGCCTCGGAGCTTCCGAACGGCACGCTCGAACAGATACTGCGTCCTTACAGGACCGGCTCGGGCGGTCCAAAGGATTAAGCGACAGACCGCCATGTTTGTCGAGCAGGGCGCATTTCAGAGCCTTGAGATCCCCAAAGTAATATCCCTCATAGCAAAACGCTGCAGGTGCGAACTTGGCGCGATAGCTGCCATGTCCACCGTTCCGGCGGCCGACCTAGCGGAACTGCGCAGCCGACAGGACCTCTTTTCGTCAGTCGAATCCTTCCGCGAGAAAAAGGGTGAGCTGCCGTGGAACAACGGGATAACGTCGGTCGAACCGTTCTTCGAGGAGGCCGCGGAGACAGGGCTGCTCACTGGTCTCGAACTTTTGAGGGTCAAGAGTATGCTTGCGCTTGCCGAACGCCTCAAAGAAAGGCTCATAGAGGAACGCGAGGAATATCCGATTTTCTCGCTGCTCACGCGCGACATAAGGGATTTCTCTAAAGACTTGGAACTGCTCTTCGTCATTGACGACGACGGAAGGCTGTATGACAGCGCGTCAGAGAAACTCGCTGATGTGCGCGGAAGGCTGCGCGTGCTTCGCGAGACTATCCGCAAAAAAGGCCACGCGCTGCTCAACGAACCGTCGATAGCTTCTATGCTCCAGGAAAGAGTTTTCGCGCTTCGCAACGGAAGGCACGCCTTCCTCGTGAGGCAGGACGCGATGAATTCATTCCCCGGCATAGTCGTAGACCGCTCCGGCTCTGGCAGCAGCGTATATATGGAGCCTCATTCACTGATAAGGCTCAACAACGATTACAGCTCGGATAAAAGCGTGGAACTCCACGAGGAGCAGAAGATACTTCGCGCGCTCACTGAGAAGATGCTGACGCGCAGGAGGGCTATAAATGACGCGGAGCGCGTGCTTGGGAAGATAGACCTCTTCTACGCGCTCTCCGAGATACAAAAGGCTGACAGGTGGCGTCTGCCGCAGCTGACGCCGAAAAAAATGTTCGACTTTCGAGGTGCGAGGCACCCGCTGATAGGTGAACACGCCGTTCCGATAGAGATCAAATGCGGAGAAAAATTTAGGATTCTTGTCGTCACCGGCCCTAACACCGGAGGCAAGACCGTGGCGTTGAAAACCGCTGGCGTCTGCATCACGCTTGGCTGGCTCGGCTTCCCAATACCGGCCGAGGAGGGCTCGACACTGGGCGATATCGGTGAAGTGTTCGCCGATATCGGAGACGAACAGAGCATAGAGCAGAGCCTCTCTACTTTCAGCGCCCATGTGCGCCACGTTACGGAAGTGCTGGGGCAGATAACGGACCGTTCCGTCGTGTTGTTGGACGAGCTGGGCGCCGGCACAGACCCCGACGAGGGAGCCGCGCTTGGCATCGCGCTGCTTGACTGGCTGCGCGAGAAGAAAGCCCTAGTGCTTGCCACGACGCATCACAATCCTATAAAGCGCTTCGCGCTCGTGACCGATTCCATTGAGACGGCCAGCGTTGAGTTCGACACGTCTACGTTGTCGCCGACGTACCGCATACTCATCGGGATACCGGGGCGCAGCAACGCGCTGCTGATAGCGGGCAAGCTTGGGATGCCGCATGAGGTCATCAAACGGGCCGAAGAGGCGATAAGCGGCAGGGAGATATCCATGGAGGACCTTATTGGCGAACTTCACGAGAAGCGCGCCGCCCTTGAAAAGGAGAACAGAGAGGTCGAGACCTCGCGCAAAAAGCTAGAGGCGCTCAAATCCGATTACGAAGCAAAGATAAAAGAGATAGAAGAGAAATGCGCCGCGCTTATCGCCAGCGCGGACAAGAAGGCCGTCAGCATAGTGCGCAACGCTGAGGACTCGGCGCGGGCGCTCATAAAAAATATGACCGCGGCAGAAGCGGAATCCGCGGCGCGGCGAGAGCTTGAGAAGAAGCGCAGCCACTTCCAGAAAATTGAGAAGTCCGCCGTGACGCGCGAGGAGAAAAAACTATCGCAGAGCTCGGTCGCCGTGACGAACGATAAGCTCAGCGTGGGGGACACTGTCAGGATAATTGGCACAAAGGGCGTTGCGACGGTCATCGAGGTCAGGGGCAAGAAGGCAAGGGTCCAGGCGGGCGCCGCAGAGGTGGAAGTCCCTCTTACGAAGCTGTGTCTGGCCGCGGCGGAAAAGCCAAAGCAGCTTCCCGACGTGTGTATAAAGGTATCACGTCCGGTCGGGGTCCCAAGCTCTATAATGGTGCGCATGATGACTGTCGACGAAGCTATCCCTATGGTGGAGCAATATCTGGATCAGGCGTACAGGGCCGGTTATGACAGCGTCGCCGTCATACATGGCCGAGGCGAGGGCATACTGCGCCGCGAGGTCCAGGAACTCTGCAAGCGCATCCCATACGTAGCGGAACATAATCTTGGGGGCCCTGGAGAGGGCGGCTACGGGGTAACGATAGTCAAATTCAAAAGATAGACATGGCAAAAATCGGCGGATATGTTGTCAAATTCCGCTGTGAATGGTATAGAATATCAACACGTATCCAATATCGGAGAGTTTAACGGAGGGGTGTCCATGTCGGCTTGGAATCTGCCAAATATGCTCAGTTTATCCAGGGTCTTCTTGGTGCCTGTGGTAATGGTATTTTTGACGCTGCGCACCCAGTTTGGTTCGATTGGCGGAGCCAACGTCGGAGATGTCCTGGCTGGAATCATCTTTATCCTAGCGTCTATCACCGACGCAGCCGACGGCTATATCGCGAGGAAGAAGAAGCTGGTTACTAACCTCGGCAAATTCATCGATCCGCTGGCCGATAAGATAATGGTGGTGGCCGTGCTGGTCGCGCTCGTCGACCTGCACAGGATACCGGCATGGATGGTCGTCGTCATAATATCACGCGAGTTTATTGTCACCGGTCTGAGGATGATAGCCGCCTCGGAGGGCATCGTCATCGCCGCGTCAAAGGGCGGCAAGCTCAAGACGGTGAGCCAGATAATAGGCATAGTGCTTCTGATTTTCAACATTCCCGGAGCGATAGCCGTGATGTGGGCGGCGATGTTCCTCACGATATGGTCCGGGGCGGATTACCTTATAAAAGGCGTAGATTTACTGGACTGAGCGGGCTGAGGCCCGCTCCTTTTTTGAAACGGAGGACTTGTTTTGAAGAAAATTTTGTTTGAGGCCGTAACGTTGCTTGAACCTGAAATGACAGCGTTCCTGTCCGAGCTGGTCTCGTATCCTGCGATATGCCCGGTGGACGGTGGGCGCGGCGAGGGCCCTAAGGCACAGTTCATCATTCGTAAAATAGAGGAGCTGGGGCTGGGCGAACCTGAGATAGTCTCCGCCCCCGACGATAAGGCGGAGGGTGGCGCTCGACCAAATATTCTCCTGCGCATCCCGGGCCGCTCGAACAAACGCCTTTGGATCATTTCGCACATGGATGTTGTGCCTGTCGGCGACATATCTCTGTGGAACACGGATCCGTTCGAGGCTGTCGTGAGGGATGGCTGCATCTTCGCGCGCGGCGCGAACGACAACGGGCAGGAATTGGCGGCTTCGCTCTACGCCGCCGCGGCCCTAAAAAAATGTGGGGTAACGCCGGAATATGAAGTATGTCTCTGTATGGTCGCCGACGAAGAAGTCGGAAGCGACCACGGAATAAAATATCTTATCAGACAGGGACTGTTTAACGCAGACGACCTTATCGTTGTGCCGGACGGAGGATGTGAGGACGGTAGCTTTATAGAGATAGCCGAAAAGAGCATACTATGGATCGAATTTGAGGTGATTGGCAAGCAGGCTCATGGCAGTATGCCCCACGTTGGAAACAACGCCTGCCGCGCCGCCAACGAACTCTCAGTCTCGCTCGACTCAGCGCTCCACCGCGCTTTCCCCGATGAGGATAAACTCTTCTCGCCGGATGTCTCGACCTTCGAGCCGACGCGCCGTATGCAGAATGTGGAGAACATCAACACCATACCGGGCAGGGAGCGTTTCAGCTTCGACTGTCGCGTACTTCCCGGAATATCTCTCGATACCGTCGTCTCTGTCGTAGACGCGGAAGTCAAGAAAATCGAGAGAAAATTTGGTGTTACGGTCTCTTACGCCTTCCCGCAGAAGGTGCAGGCGCCGCAGGCTACGCCGGAGGATGCGGAAGTCGTGGAGCTTCTAAAGCGCGCGGTCGCGGAAGTTATACCCGTTGCCCTGAAGGTCGGCGGCATAGGCGGCGGGACATGCGCGGCGTACTTCCGCGAGGTCGGCATCCCAGCCGTCGTATGGGATCAAGAGGCAGATGTCGCCCACATGCCGAACGAATACGCGCGAATCGAACACATGGTAAACGAGGCAAAGGTCTTTGCGTTTATGATGGCCGGAGGAGCCGATTAAGTTACGCTGTCTGCCGAGGCGGCGGTCAGCCATTTTCCTTTGACTTGTATATAGTGGTAAGGATATAATCACAAAATATTGAAACGCACCGTTGGTGCGGTCGCTTGTTTTGTGTTTTTTGAAGGGTGGAATATAAATGGGAGTTTTCAGCGGCGTAATAAAGGCCCTTGGGCTTGACCCCAACGACTGGGATATAGCGAAGTATGAAGAGAAAACGACAGTAATAGATTCTTATGAGGAAAGCCTAAAGAAACTTACGGACGAGGAGTTGGCTCAGTCTGCGACCCTATTCAGAGGCAGACTTGAGAACGGCGAGACGCTCGACGATATACTTCCCGAAGTTTTTGCGCGGGTGCGCGAGGTATCCGTCAGGACGCTAGGACTTCGCCATTTCAAAGAACAGCTCATAGGGGCTATGGCCCTCCATGACGGTAAAATAGCCGAGATGAAGACGGGCGAAGGAAAGACGCTCGTCGCGACCCTTGCCGTCGCGCTCAACGCGATAGCTGGAAAGGGCGTGCATGTCGTAACGGTAAACGATTACCTTGCCAAACGAGACTCCGAATGGATGTCACCCGTCTACAACGGAATGGGGCTCACTGTCGGGGTCATCACGCCGTTCATGAGCCAAGAGGACCGCGTTGAGGCATACAAGAAAGACATCACCTATGGAACGAACAGCGAGTTCGGTTTCGATTATCTGCGCGACAATATGGCGATACAGAAGGACCAGCAGGTACAGCGCGGGCATGAATACTGCATCGTCGACGAAGTCGACTCCATACTCATAGACGAAGCCAGGACGCCTCTGATAATCTCCGGGCCGTCCGAGGACGACACAGAGCCATATCGCGTCGCCGACGGCGTAGCGCGTCAGCTCGCGAAGGGCGCAGACTTCGAGGTCGACGAGAAGGAGCGCAACCTTGCCCTCACCGAGGCCGGTATCGCAAAAGCCGAGCGCATAATGAACCTCCCGAACCTCTTCACGGATTTCGCGAACTCATCGCTCGCCCATAAGATAGTCCAGTCACTGAAGGCGCACCACCTCTTCCAGCGCGACGTGCACTATGTCGTGAAGGATGGGGAGATCATCATCGTAGACGAATTCACGGGAAGGCTGATGTTTGGCCGCCGCTATTCCGACGGGCTGCATCAGGCTATCGAGGCGAAGGAGCGAGTCCAGGTCGGGCGCGAGAACCAGACGCTTGCCACGATAACGCTGCAAAACTACTTCCGCATGTATAGGAAACTGGCTGGTATGACCGGCACGGCGCTTACAGAAGCGGAAGAATTCAAAGAAATATACGGGCTTGAAGTGCTGGTCATCCCAACGCACAAACCGATGATAAGGGTCGACAACCCCGACTCGATATACAAGACAGTGCTTGAAAAGTATAACGCGGCCGCTGACGAGGTCGCCGAGTGCCACAAAAATGGGCAGCCGGTCCTTTGGGAACGACCTCCATTGACCACTCGGAACAGATTAGCAAACTGCTGCGCGCACGCAAGATACCGCATAATGTCCTCAACGCGAAGGTACACGACAAGGAAGCCCTTATCGTGGCGCAGGCGGGACGTTTCGGAGCTGTTACGGTCGCCACGAACATGGCGGGACGCGGAACGGACATCGTGCTCGGAGGCAACCCTGAGTTCCTCGCGAAGGAAGAGATGACACGCCGAGGCACGACAGCTGAAGAAGACCCTGCGGCATACGCCGAGGTACTCGAGGAATTCCGCGGTACATGCGCCGAGGAACACGAGAAAGTCATAGCGGCGGGCGGCCTGCGTATAATAGGGACCGAGCGCCATGAATCCAGACGAATAGACAACCAGCTGCGCGGACGTTCCGGCCGTCAGGGTGACCCGGGAGAGAGCCGTTTCTATATAGCCCTTGAGGACGACCTTATCAGACTCTTCGGCGGTGACAAAG
Source organism: Synergistaceae bacterium (assembly GCA_030539135.1). Taxonomy (GTDB): domain Bacteria; phylum Synergistota; class Synergistia; order Synergistales; family Synergistaceae; genus JAUNSQ01. The sequence goes on from JAUNSQ010000030.1 coordinate 9,850, forward strand.
TCCAGAGCATAATGGAAAAGATGGGCATGGAAGAGGGAGAATGTATAGAACACCCGCTCCTCTCCAGGGCTATCGAGAACGCGCAGAAAAAGGTCGAGGAGATGCACTTCGACATCCGTAAGCAGCTCCTCGCGTACGATAACGTAATGAACCAGCAGCGTGAGGCCGTCTACAAGGAACGCAGCGAAATACTTGACGACGACGATATCGTCACGAGGACGATGGAGGTCATAGAGGACACCGCGCAGTCCCAGCTCGACAATATCTTTGCTGACAAAGACGCCGAGGAATCAAACCTCAAAGCGGTATGCGTCAGACTCAACGCCCTCTATTGGCCCGGTATATCGCGCCATATAGAGAACGTGCAGACGGAATCGGAGCTTGAAGAGGCTTCCCCCGCTCTCTTCGCGGAGATCAAAAAACGTTTTGCGGACAAGGTCGACGAACTTGGCCCGGATATCTCAAAGCAGATATTCAGATACATATTCCTTGAGGTCCTAGACACCAACTGGAAGGAACACCTGCTCGCGATGGACGAGCTGCGCCGCGGCATAGGCCTGCGCGCTATTGGCCAGAAGGACCCGCTTTTAGAGTATAAATTCGAATCGTTCAACCTGTTCCAGGAGACGCTGGTTCAAATCCGCGAAAGCATCACGGAATTTGCGCTCAGGGTCTCGGTCGCGACGCCGGAAAAGCGCAGCGGCCGCGACCGTTGGGTCGAGAGCCGCGACGCCTTGGATATCCCGGCATCGTCCGGCTACAGCGACGATATGGAAAACCCAGGCGCAGTCGCCACGGCTCAGAAGACACAGCCGATAGTCAACGCGGGCAAAGTTGGGCGCAACGACCCTTGCCCCTGCGGAAGCGGGAAAAAATATAAAAACTGCTGCGGAAAATAATGGGGGGACATAGCGTGAAGAACTATATGAAGAAATGCGTTTTACTATGCGCCGCGTTGCTGACGCTGGCGGTCTTTGCGGGCTCTTCATTCGCGTGGAGCGCGTCCGAAGAGGTCAGGAGGCTCAATAAAGAGGTCCCGTCTCTTGAGGGGTTTAAGGGAGCGCAGGCCGTTATCTGGCTGAAAGACAACGACTTCCGTATGCTCGCGGACGGCACGATGGAGAATACTCGCTATACGATAGTAATGATGGGTGAGAACGTCCCCGACTCATGGAAAAAATTCAAAGTCCCCGTCCCATCAGACGGGAAGCTTGAAGTGATCGAAGCCGCTTGGTATAACCCGATGACCGGCTTTAAAGAGGGGAGCCTCCGCGTCAGCGAAGAGACGCTGCCGGGCGGTTCCACAGGCAAGATTTTTGAGACGCCGGGCGGCGCTGTAGGACGCGCAGTAGTCCTTGCGGTCAAGGAGACCCGAGGCAAACGCTACGGCATCGACGCTATGATTCCAATGGCGTCGCCGCTGCCGACTTGGGAACAGAACGTTACAGTCACGCTTCCCGAGGGGGTCGCGCTCAACTGGGCAGGCCATGATATAAAAGAACCTGTGATAGGCAAATCGAAGGGTTCTCAGAACTATAAATGGACGATAATGAACCAGGAGGCATGGAACGGAGAGGGCTTCGTCGTTTACAGAAGGCCGTATCTCACGTTTGGCACGAAGAAAGGTGTCGCCGTGAGCCTGAAAGATATGTACGATCTCGCGCGCGATGTCCCGGCGCTTCCGCTCCCGTCCGCGGCGAAGGGCGATAAGGCAAAGGCCGGAGTCAGGCTTATGGAATGGCTCGCGCAGCCTTCCCATACCCTAGAGGCATACCCTAAGGATTGGATACGCCCGGCCGCCCAGTTCCCAGCGGAAGGGCCGTGGACACAGTGGGAGCAGACCCTTCTCCTCGATAAATGGCTTAAGAAACTTGGATGGACGTCCGAGGTGATGTGGCAGGCTGTCGGAAAACTTGACAAGGACAGCCCTGTGACTTATGGCGCGTGGACTGCCCCCGTGCTGGCGCTTACGCCCCCCGGCGGGAAAGAATCACTGTACCACGCGGGCCAGACTTCTGATTTTGGCGTCACGGCCCCGTCTGTTATTGGCACGACGCTTTACAGCCTTAAAAACGACGAAACTATCTCAAGAAATATAAAGCCGGGCAGCCCGTCCGACCACAAGCTCACCTCGATATGGGCGCTGAAACTTGGAGATAACGGAGTGGCCGAGGGCACGTTTACACTTACGGTCACAGGCGGGTGGACGGAGCTGTTCTCAGCGGGACACGTGCCGTCCAAAGAAGGGCTCGCGAAATTCGTGCAGAGCAAGGTCAACTTTGCGATACCGGGGATGACGCTCACTCCGACCGAGGTCGAACCAACGCCGACGGGCTATAGGCTCCAGTTCTCGGTGAAATGCGCGCCGGGCTTAGTTATGAAGGATAACCTGCTTCTGCGTTTGCCGGGCGGAGTCCCA
>JAUNSQ010000031.1:0-1715 GCA_030539135.1 Synergistaceae bacterium
TTATAATTTGCTCGCGCGGAAAACGTCCCATCTATTTCCCTTATCGCGTCACCCTGTTCCACGCCGATAGCAGCCGCGTTGCCGCCGATGCCTCTAATAAACTTCCCGCCGGAAGCGTTCGGCAGGTTAAATGTGGTCGAGCCGTCCCCCGCGCCGAACACCGTGCCGATGACCGCGAAAAGCTCCGGGTACGCCGACCGACTAACAGCCGCGCCGTTAGCCACAAGGTAGCCCTCCGGCGGGTTTGAACCCGCGAAATAGTCCACGTGGCCGGGACCTGGATAGTAGATAACGTTGCCGTTCTGTAGAGTTTCCTTCATAGCGTCTCGCCCTCCTTAGTCGTTCGACACATACGAGCCATAGCAGTACGACGCGAGGAGCGTGTCTATCGTCGCCGCGTCCGCCGTGCCGTTTGTGCTCGCTCCGTTTGCCGTGTCCTGCGGCGTCAATCGTGAACGCTCGAACTTCGTTACTGCGGCAGGGATTGCCTTTGTGCGGTCATCGAACCAGACCGTTATAGTCGTAAGTCCGTCCGCATACGTCGCGTCGCCGAACACACGGCAAAGGTAGTCGTCGGATCCGTTGACCCGCAGACGTTTACCCTTTGGGTATAAGGTTCGGACATCGCCAGCGAGCGTGAACGTCGTGTCGCCCGTGCGAGTGAGGCCCGTTGTGCCAGCGTCTATCCACGGCAGTTCGCACTTGTTGTGCGCGTCTGGGTCAGCGTTGTGTGCTGAAAATTGCCCCGTCACCCACGAGCGCACGGCAATCACGACGCCGGGGTCTATCTTGAGCGTCACGTTGACGTCGTTGCCTATCAGCGCGTGAACGGCCACCGTGTAGTCCATGCCGCTGCCTTCCGCGAGCGCTGGTTTGTAGATGGCCGGGTGCGATGCGTAGATGATCATGTCGCCGTCTTCGTCGAATATGCCGACCTCTCGCACCGTCCAGCCGCCGACGTTCGGCAGTATGACAAGCTCCGCGATTATCTGAGCGGCGTCGTTCTCCGGGACGTAAAGGTGGTTTATCTGCCCCCTGTAAACTTCGTGCGCCAAGGCAGTCGCGCTCTGCTGCGGCGTTACCGCGCTGCCGTTGCCGTCGCCAAGCGCCATGTGCGTGAGCACAAGCGGAATCCCCGTTACGGGCTGATTGTTTATCTTTGCTAGGCCAATGTCTGTGAGTATGCTGTTGTACGCCATCTGTCTCCTCCTCTATGCCGCCGCGGCTATAGTGATAAATATATGTTGGTGCGTCGTGCCTCCAGCGTGGAGCGGCGCGTCTGTCTCCTGTCCGCTTGAGCTCCACGGCTGTATTTCAACTTTCGCCCCGCTGACGAATACGCAGCCCGCGTGCATCGTCCCGGTCGTTTTGCTGCCAAGCGATATGTTGCCGATGTGGCTGCGTGTGTTCTTTGCCTTTGTGGCCGCGCCGCAGACTTTCTGGTAGGCAGCTTCGACGTTCGCTCCGTCGGACAGAGAGACGGCGAGGTCGAAGATGTAGGCTTGTCCGGTGTCCTCGTTGAGCGTCACAGGATAGCCTACATTGGCGAGAGCCCTTTTGACTGCCCACACAGTGCCCTTGCGGCGGTGCATTTCAAGGCTGTCGCGCACGACGGCGCGTTTCACGCCCTCCGGCCATTCGTCGTTCCAGTCATCTGCGTGAAACGCCCACGCCAGCCACGGCAGCAGATTTGCCGGACAGGTGTCCGGGTTCCA
>JAUNSQ010000031.1:1725-11745 GCA_030539135.1 Synergistaceae bacterium
AGCAGCTCTATTGGGCAAGCCTCGGCTCGGCAGAGCGTTTTGATGCGCTCTGGCGTGAGGTCGGGCGCTATGCTCAGGCTGAGCGCTATTTCTTCGGCCGTGGCATTTGACGGCAACAGGTGTCTAGTCGTCATCGTCAATGCTCCATGTGATTGCGACGTTGGTGCAGTACGGTGCTTCGTCAGCCGCAGGTTCAACATCAGCCGCCGGCGATGTAATGCCGACCTTGCGCACGCCTTCGACGTGCGCGGCCGCTATCAGCATTGAGACGGTTATCTGCGTTCCTATGCCTCGCTTTGCGGCGGCGAGCGCTTCGAGCGCTTCTGTGGCCGCTTCTATGACTGGCTCGGCGGATACACCTGAATATATGTTGAGGTGCGCCGTTATCGTGTACGCCAGCGGCGTCGCGGAGACCACCTGCACGTTGTCGGTGAGAGGCCTGTGTTTCTCAGCTGAGAGTATCGCCGTGACGCGGTCCAGCATTGTCTGGTCGGCCGCGCCGTTTCCTTCGGACGAAAGCACGACTACCCGCACGTTTCCCGGCGTCGGGGAGGACACCTTGACGTCGGCCACCCTTGAGTCCGCCGTGTACGGCCAATATTCGTAGGCTCCGTCCGGGCCGGCAGTCGACCAGCTCTCCGGCGATTGCTGGGTGCGGAGCCGCAGCCTGTCGTCGCTTTCGGCGTCGCTGCCGCCAGCGGCCTCCGCTAGCTGCAATATCGAGGTCACCCAGGGCAGTGGCGTTATGGCCGACCACGCCGAGGTTATTCCGTTGCCAGCGGCCCCCGCCGGGTAGATCATCTCCATTGTTCCGGCTGCCGTCGTCGCGCCTGCGGCGATTGTCACATCGGCGCGAAGCTGCGCGGTGTTCCCGGCGCTGTCCGTGACGGTGAACCCGGCCGGAATGGTGATGTCCTGAGCCAGCGCGGCGGAGAGCGTTATCCGGCACCCGAATGTGGCCTGCGCTCCGGCGAGCCGCTCCACAGCGTAGAACGCCGCGAGGTGTTCAAGGTCGCTCCCGGTGCTGAGCGCCAGCATACAGGCGCGAGCCGCTTCGTTGATCCTCTGGCGGAGCAGCAACTCCCTGTAGCTGGCGACTTCAAGTATCTTGTTGGCGGGGTCTGACTCAAGGGCCTCGGCCGTCCAGCCGGGGCAGCGCCCGGCAAAATCTTCGCGCATTTCCCGCAGGATTGCCTCAAAGCTGAGTTCCTCTATGATTTTTGGCGCTGGAAGTTTTGAAAGGTCTATCATTACGCCGCGCTCCTTGCCGCCGTTATGACTGTGGTGACAACCTCGCCAGTCTCAACGATTGTATATTTGACGCTTATCTCAGCGTAGCCGTTGCCAACGCTCGAAATGCTGACCTTGCCCAGTTTTATGCGAGGTTCCCATTTATCCAGCGCACTGGCGACAGCGGTGAACATCTGAAGCTGCCAAGCCTTGTTCATGGGTTGGTCAACAAGCCGCGGGATGTCGCTGCCGTACTCCGGGCGCATGACCCGTGTGCCGATGGGCGTAGTGAGTATGTCGTGGATGCTCTGTTCGAGGTGCGCTCTTGCCGCAAGCAGCGGCAGGCGTCCGATCTCAAGAGTTCTACTTACGCCCGTTTCCATCTTTTACGTCCTCCGGGTCTGGCGCGAACGCAGAGCCCATATCGTTTATGTAATTTATGCTCGCATTGGCTTTGTCGCTGGGATTGTCATCTTTCTTTTCCGCAAATGTAACAGCTGCCTTTTTGCCAAAGAGTCCGCAGATGATCCAACCGAGTGCCGTCCAATATTCAGGCGGCAGGTCGACTGGTTTGATCCACGGGCAGAACTCGGCGACAAAGGGGTAGACAAGGTGATTAAACGCGAGCACAACGACCCCAACCCAAACAAGGCATGGGATCCCCGCCCATTCAAACGCTTTGTCTTTGCCAAATACCTTCATTCTGCCAACCTCCCTCAGAACGCAACATCCATCAGGGCGCTGCCTGTTATGTGATGCCCTTCCTGCCCACAGTCGCGGCATACTGTCGTATGTCCGATAAGAGTTACAGGGATGTCTTCAACCTCGATTAAGCGGCTGCCTTCTATCGATTCATACGTGCCTCCGTGCGGACAATTGCACGGCCCGGAATGCCCGACAAGCTGCACGAGCTGTCCTTCGACTTCAAACAGCGGCGACCCTTCGGAATTCCTTCCGTGTCTCGTGTGAGCGCAGCAGTCAAAACCCGGATTGCAAACGCCTATTGTGTCGTCGTTTATCCTTGTTACAAACGGCATTTAAGCGCCTCCCTGCACAACTTTTACCTGTATCGCCGGAGCTATATAGATGTATCCTCCCGCAAAGCGGATGTAGCTGCCGTAGCTGTCCTTTATGTTGATTACGTGCGTGTTGCGGTCTACTTCTATCCGGGTTCCGTCCTTGAATTCTTTGATATAAAGTCCCTCCCGCGCCCCGGTCGGCAAGGGCTTCTTGTTTGAGGGTACGCCTCTTAACACGAGTCCTTCGCTGCCGTCTCCAAACGGGGAGAGGAATACGACTTGTTCGTGCAAGTCTGGATGCCAGAAGTCCTTATCGTCGCCACAGCGTTCCATCAGCCACGGCGAACTCGGAGATACCCTGTCTCCAAAATCCACACGGCAAAGCCCTTTTTCCGGCTCGACCTCGCATATTTCGCCAAACTGTATCAGGTTGGCGAACCTACGTTCGCTCTCGCTGTCCATCACAGTACCAACGCTAAGATGATGCCTACTCCGCCGATAATGCTGGTGACGGTCGTTTCCGCACGGGCTCGCTTGGCTGCCTTGTTCGCTTCGGCTGCGGCATCCTTGAACGCGGCGATTGTTTCCTGAGAAGCCGCTCTCTCCTTTTGTACCTGTTCGCGTAGCTCGCCTACGGCGTTAATAAGTTCCTGTGTCGCGGCTCGTTCCGCCTCAAGGCTTTCGCGGAGGACGGTGTTTTCAGCTCGCAGCTCGCGCCACTCGCGCAGGAAATCTTGCGCGGCCTGTCGTGAAAGGACTATATCGCCGCTACCAGTTTGAGTTATCTCGCTTTCGGCGTTCGCGTATGCCGGTAAGTTCAAGACGCAGTTCGCGAACAACAGCGTCAGCGCTAATAGTGTCGACGCCTTTCCGAGCCTGTGCTTTTGCTTTGGCGATTTTGTCATCCGTTTCACTCCGTTTCGTCTTTGTTTTCCTGATCGCTGCGGCTACGTTCGCGTCCGCCGATATTGTCTTTTGTGTTTCCGTTTGCTGTCGCGTTTCGATGCTGGTCGTTCGTTTCAAGGCCGTAACGCCTCGGACGCTACGGTATGTATCGCCGAGGATATAGCCAAGGACGGCGCAAAAGATTGCCGCCGCGATCAATATGTATGTCGACCTATTCGTTTGCATTATTGAAGTATTCCTCCGGCCCCGCGTCGCGCGGTTCTTCTTCTGGATAGAGCTCTTTGGCATCGCCAACATTTATTGCATGCAGCCGCGGCGTTTGATATGACTGTTCGCCAGTTATTTCGTAAATTGGGTAGGTCGTCTTAAATACCCAGACATCGACGTCAAGGTGCGGCCCTTCGGCAAGCTCCGATTCTTCCATCTCGCATGGCACGTATTCGCCATCCGCTATCTGCAGGAACGGGTTCCCCATGAAGGATGCAAGCAGCTGCGTCTTGTCTATAAAATCCTGTCCTTTGTTATAGAAGGTCACGCTGACTGTGGCTTCCACCTCGCCGTAAAACTTGACGCCGGAGCCCTCTTGTACGCTTCGCGCTGGCTTCCTGCTTTCAATGCGTGTGATTACGCTCGACGGAGCGCCGGGCGTCGGGGATATGTTTGACACAGTCAGCCCTGGTATAGCAGCCATTATTCGAGCCTCGAGGCTGGACTTTATTATCTCCTCGATATGCGGGATCATTTCAGCAACGCCCCCTTGATGACAAGTGTGACGAGGGAAAGCAGGATACTTATAACAAGCCCGACAAGCGTCTTTTGAGTATTGCCGAACGACCGTTCGATCTGTCCCATGCGCTCATCGAGACGGGCTAGCGTTACGACGACCTCAGAGCTAATGTTCTGTACGGCAGCCTGTGCGTTGATAGCGCCCTTTACGCCGTCGATGGCTTCACAGATTGTCTTTACTTCCCTCGCGCCGATGAAATTGTCCTGAGCCATTCTGTCTGTCCCCTTTAAAACCCGTTTAAATTCGTTCAAAAGAGGGGTATCCTGCCTTTTGTGCCCGTGTGTAGTCGAATTTGCAAAAAGCAGGGCCTCTTTGCGCGTTATTCTTCTTTTGCTTCGTTCGCCGCGAGTATCGCGGCCACGATGTCCGCCTTCTTATCGGCGGGCTGGATCGTTATGTCCTTTTCTTTCGCTATCTCTTTCAGCTCAGCCACCGTCTTTTTCATAAGCGCGGCCTCCGGCGTGTCCTCTGAGGGCATGGCCGCTATGACTTTGTTTACGAAGTTCTGATTGAGAAACTTGCCGTCCGGCCCTTTGCGCGGAGTTATACCCAGATACGCCGATATGACGCCCTCGACGCCGAAGCGTTTCTCGTAGCGGCTCGACAAGGCGGCCAGCCTCGCGCATCCGACGTCGATATTGTTCTCGGGATCGATAAGTTCCGTAAGCCAGCCGTCAAAACCCTGTTCTCGCGCCCACGCGCCCATGACCTGCATAAGTCCGATGGAACAGCGCTGAAGAACCAGCTCCGTATCCATATTGCATCCCGCGGGGCGCTGCGCCTGCGGCAGAGTCCACCGATAAAGCGGCTCATAGCGCATCCATGCCGCGCATAAGGCAAGTACTTGAATTATTGCTAATGCGAGCAACGGGCTGACCCCGTACTTGTTTGCCTTTTCATTTACAATGTTGATGATCTTTTCTTCCACTTCGATTCCTCCTGTTCTATACAGTTGTAGCGCTGACCGCGCCCGTCCGTCTTCCTACGTCGCGCAGCGCTTTTGCCCCGCGGCTCTCCCAAAGGCCTACGAGCGTTTTAACATCGCCAGCGTCGTTGAAGACATAATCCGTTTCCGCGACGAGCCTCGGCACCTGATCAGCGTGGGCGAGGCAGAAAGTATTCAGTCCCGGTAGCGCGAATGCTATAGCGAAACAGCCCGTCGCCTCTTTGACCCGCTCCACGTCGTCTGGAGAGGTCGGCACGCTTCCAGCTAAGAGGCTGGTCACGTGCCGTTTTGCGCTCTCCATGTGCGGCAGGAGTTCCTCGTCAGGAAGGAACGCGGGTAGGTTGCCAAGTGTTCTGACGTAACTGGCGGTGATATCTATTGTCGCTACTGTCATTGCCTTATCACCGACACTTTAACTTTTTTGCTCTTAAGGTCCACCGTGTCTATTCCGGCAGAAGTAATGCGCGCCCGCCCGTAGATGCCCGTTGCAACTCCGCGGGTGGGCTCTTCCAGTTCGATGAACGCTTTTTCCTGAAGATAGGCCACGACCCTGAGGAAGTCGCTCTCAGAGAGATTGCTTCTCTCGCGGCATTTTTCCAGCTCCATGAAGTCCGGATAAACTCCGAACAAGCAGTTGAGTACCTTTAGCGCCAAACGTTCCACAGGGTCACCCCCTTATCCCTGCTGCGCCGGGACGGCGTAGCCTATTACAGCGGCGTCCGGCAGCGCTATCTGGAAGTCGTCGGCCGCGTCGAATGTATAATCCACGCAGCGCTTTGACCCCTTGACTTCGCGGTAGCGTTCTATCTCTGTGTTCACGCCGTAGACTAGGTTCGCGAGCGGACAGAATATAACCTCTCCGGAAGTCATATATCGCTGCGGGAGTATCTCATACGACAGGCGCTGCTTGACCCCGCCCGTAACGAGGACAAAGACGCCGCCGTTTTGCTCTCCGATCTGATCCTGATACTCAAGATGGTCGGACGAGGGCATGAGTATTTTGCAGTCCTCGCTCCTATACTCATCCGGCAGTGCGCGGACGCATGCGCCAAGATACGCGATGCGGTCGACCACCCCATTGGACGTGTAGTCCGCGATATCCACCTTGTGCGACGAGGCTGACGCCTTGAGCAACGCTGGCCAACCGATGTTCAGGTGTTCGAATATCTTTTTGGTGACGTCGGTGATGTCGTAGTCGTCGTGCGTACCGGTGAAAGCGAGGCGCGTTATGTCGCGAGCCCACACCTTTATCCACTCGTTGAGGACTTTGCTCTCATAGCGAGGGTCGTCCTTGTTGTCGCGCAGCGCGTCGAAGAGGACGCGCCCAAAGAGCTGATGGGACTTCATATCGAGCGTTGGCCCTACGTTGCTCTGGCTCACGAATTCCGTTGGGTCTTGCCCCTGTGGAACGCGCGTGAGGACTTTTGTGCCGATGGAGAACACGTCCACTTCTTTCTTTAGCTTGCGGGAGCGTTCGACAGTGACCCGTTTGAGAATGTCGCTGCCGTCTACCAGCAAGTCAATAACGCGCGTCGCCTGCTCCGGGCGCAGAGTCCCTCCGATGTTGAGCGACCCTGCGGTCAATTCTCCGCTCTTGGCGATGGCTTCCGCCATCTTCTGAAATTCACTCTGCATTAAAGTATCCCTCCCACTTCGTCCGCGCTTTTAGTGTTGTGATTATCGGACGGGTTGGCCTTCAGCCCGGCGCAAGTCTTTTCGAGCGTTTCGACTTTGCCGCGCAGAGCTTCGACCTCTTTTTTGATGGTTAGCCCTTCGTCTAACTTTTGATTTAACTGTTTGAGTAATTCTTCCATTTTGGGATCTACTCCCTCCTGTTCAGGCGACTTTTTATTCAGCGCCTTTTCGATGAGTTCTGAGATGCTCTTCATAAAACCGTGAATCCCGTCTTCTTTCGAACTGTCGGGTACCCGCGTGCCGAAGCCGGCCATCGAGAGCCCCTTGAACTCGCCCTTCTTCACCCGCTCCCAGAGCGCGTCGTCCTCGACCTTAATGCCTACGGCCCATGAGCCTTCTGGCGCTTCGGGGAAGAGGGAGTCTCCTGATTTGGCAAGCCAGCTTTCCGCGACGAAAGCCCCGGCCTTTTCAAAGCTGTGCCCTGTGTCCACGTTCTGCACGCGCAGGTCCTTCATGAAGTCATAGGCTGCTTTTTCGATCTCAGCGGCGGTGCTGTAGTCGCCCTGAGAGTCCACCTTGTTCACCGGGTAGACGATGCCGTAGACCATGCGCTTTTCCTCGCTCTTGGCAATCTCCGCGAGCGCGATAGTTCGCGTTATCGCCACACTTCCGATTGGCGCGGCTTCCTTTGATTTCCAGAGCACCTGCTCGCCGTTTGCCCCCTGAGGGACGAGCGAGATGAAGTTGATCCTCATGTTTTTAAGTAAATTTGCCATCAACTGACCTCCATTCGTTTTTACATAATTGCTTTTATGTTTTATACTAGAGATTTAATCTTTAGTAAATGTATATATATGTATATATACATTGTATTTATATTTAATGATATTTATTATTTGCACATGGAGGGGTTATTATGGATAAAAAGGCAAAGACAGCATTTGTAAATCAAGACGTTTTGGAGCCGATCATTAAATCGCTGGTCGCCGTGCCATCCGAAGGCGATACAGGGACCGGCATTGTCTACCCGCCCGTTTCCCTCCAGTCCATTCTTGATTTAACGCATTCAAACGCATTCCACACGACCTGTATTGAGAAGAAGGCGTCGATGACCGTCGGGCTGGACTATGAGGCCCCGACGCAGGTCGAGCGCTTTCTTGAGGAGATATCGGGGTCCGAGCCGTTCATGGAGCTGCTGCAGCGCGTCGTCTACGATTGGGAGTCCATAGGCAACGGATATTTTGAGGTGGCGCGCACTTTTGGCGGGAAGATCGGCGAGATTGGCCATGTTCACGGCCATACGATATACGCCGTCCAAAACGGCAAGCGGCTTGGCGAGTGGTGGCAGGAGACGAACGGCGCGGGCCGCGAAGTATTCGCCCCGTTCGGCGCGCGCGATGGGCGCAACGAGCTGCTCCAATTCCGGCAATATACTCCGTTGTCTAGTTTCTATGGCCTCCCCACATGGATAGCCGCGCTCGAGGCGTTGCGGCTGGATCAGCAGAAGAAGATATTTTATTCCTCATTCTTCAGCAACTTTGCAATGCCATCCGTCGCCGTCGTATTGGAGGGCGCGGAGTTTGACGAAAGGGCGGAGCAGACCGTAAAAGACGCGTTTGCCGACACAAAGGGCGCGGAGAACGCGCACAAGACGATGATCCTCTCCGTCCCGTTTGAGAACGCAAAAGTACACTTCGAGAAGCTCATGATGGATTTGAAAGACATGCCGTTCGACAAGTTGTCGCAGGCCACTCGGGAAGAAATACTCGCGGCGCACGCCGTGCCGCCGCGCATAGTCGGCATTGTAACGGCAGGCTCGCTCGGCGGCGGCGGCGAAACGGACGGACAACTGAAGATATTCAACGAGACGACGATAAAGCCGCGCATGGCGTATGTCGAACGCAGGATAAAGAGTCTGCTGCGCGACGCCGGTCTGCCGGAGGAGTTCAAACTCTCCGGCATTGTCCCTGAAACGGGGGAAGATAGCGCGGTTCCGTCTCAAGAGACACAGGCGGTTTTGAAATCGCTTCGAAGGGACTGGGGCTGGTGATATCCAACAACGAGCTCATGCGTATAGCCGCAAAGGTGGCGCACCGCATCCGCGCCATAACGGTCAAGGATACGGTGCCGTTTCGTACCGGCGAGCTTCGCAAATCTATTCACGTCTCCAGCCTCGGCTACGGCTATCTTGTAGGCACGAACAAGGTCTACGCGCGCGCGGTGCATGAGGGCCGTAAGGCGCTAGTCATAAAGCCGAAGAACAAGAAGGCGCTTTACTGGGGCGGAGCGGCGCATCCGGTCAAGAAAGTGTTTCAGAAAGCGCGTAAAGGCAAGCCCTTCTTTCGCGAGGCCGTGAGCATGTTCGCGGACAACATTGACCAGGAAGCAAAATCGCTTGGAATAGAAAGCGGAGTTGCCGACGAGCTGAAGAGGTCGCTTGAGGCAAGCGGCCTGAATGTAAAACGGATAAGCTGATTATTCGCACATAATAAGAATTTTGGAGGTTATATGATGACAGAAAAGACGAACTTTGAAAAATCTCTCTCTTTCGCTCTGGGCAGCGAGGGCGGTTTCTCCGACCATCCCGCCGATCGCGGCGGCAAGACCAACCTGGGCATCACCGCTGGCACGCTTGCTCGCGCCCATGAACGCGAGATAGTACGCTGCAGCGACATTCGCAAGCTGACGCGATCAGAGGCGGCTGTGATATACAAGGCGTTATATTGGCAGCCCTCGTGCGCCGACGAAATGCCGTGGCCGCTCTGCGCGCTGCACTTCGACGCCGCCGTCAACCACGGCGTTGGCGGAGCCGGGCGTCTCTTGCAAAGGACGTTGAATTACTATGGAGCGAAGCTGCGCGTGGATGGGGCCGTTGGCCGTAGGACGATGGATGCGCTGAACTTCCACATAGAGCTGCGCGATACCTTCCTGCGCGAGTTATGCGACAGATACCTCGACGAACGAGAGGCCCTCTTCTACCGGATCGTAAAGAATAATCCAAGTCAGAAAGTGTTCCTGCGCGGCTGGCTGAATAGGATAGCAAAAAACAGGCGGCTGGTGGCAAAAGAGCCTGCGTAGACGAAAGACTGACCGATGAAGAAGGATAGAGAAACGGCACTGGTATGATTAGGCATGCAAAAAGGGACGCAAAGCTTCGCCCCTTATCTTGCTAATATATATTTCTACTCTTATTCTATCGTAACTGGAAAGATTTAGTATTACCAGTCGTCTCTGGGGACATGGCATCTGGATCAGATATGAAGTTCATATCCAATATCATAGCTGCCAGACAATCAGGCCTGCCCGTCTGGTGTGGTTCGTAGCTAGGCGCAGAGGTTCCTCCAGACTTCATATATTCAATGTGAAAGGTGCGGAGCCTTCCCGCCCCCTTCTTCAGAGCGTCTCGTAACTTGCCTCCTGATCTATGATTATTTCTTCAACGCTGGGTGCATCCAGAAATCGCCGCCATCTTCTGTAAAAAGTCCGGGAAGGTTGTC
>JAUNSQ010000169.1 GCA_030539135.1 Synergistaceae bacterium
TAGTGATGTCAAGGATCGTGAGGTCGGGCTTCTCCGCGTTGAATACCTCCATAGCGGTATCCCCGTCGTCCGCCTCGCATGTGTCGGTGAACCCTCCTGTTTCAAGTATGCCCTTGATGACGCTTCTCATAAAAGCCGCGTCGTCAACTATCAAGATTTTGCTCATTAGCCACACCTGCGCTTTCTAAATCTGCCAAGCTCTAAGCTGACATATCTGCCACACAACGACCACATTTGCTCAAAACAACAAACATCCCTAAAAGTTATTTGCCGTGGACCTTGGATACGATCTCCCGCGCTATGTCGTCCAGAGGAAGCTGCGTCTGGACCGCATCCATCTCATAGGCCGCCCTTGGCATCCCGTAGACGAGGCAAGACGCCTCATCCTGACCTATTGTGTACGCCCCAGCTCTTCTCATCTCTAGGAGCCCCTCCGCGCCGTCCTTTCCCATGCCGGTGAGAATTGCGCCGACGGCTGCGGCGCCCGCGTGTTTCGCAACTGATGTGAACATCGCGTTTACCGACGGAATGTGTCCTGATATACGCTCTCCGCTCCGGCATCGGATGATATATTTCGTTCCGGATCTCCTTATTTCCATATGCTTTTCGTCAGGAGCGACGTACATCATATTCGGTCCGACGATATCTCCATCTGAAGCGACCTTGGCCGGTATCGCCGATACCTTCCTAAGATGTTGAGCGAACACCTCGGCAAACCCCTTTGTAATATGCTGAACAATAAGTATCCCCGGCATATTCGCGGGAAAGGCTGACACTACCTTGGATATCGCTTCTGTGCCTCCGGCGGAGGCTCCTATCGCAACCAGCCTTGTATCTGACGAATGTGTCGTAATAGTCGGCGACGGAGTTTTTATCCGAAACGCGTCTTTGTCGAAAGACGACTCCAGCGCTCTGTCCGCGCGCGCCGCATTCCTAACATGGTAGAGCAGGACATTCATTGCCTTAGACTCCGCGTCTAGGTCGCCAAATTCTGGCCTATGCACCGCGTAATTAAAACCGAAGTCGGCCGTCTCCTTTTTTGAGAGCTCTATGGAGGTAAAAGCCACTACCGGAACAAAGGTCATCTCTTTGATTTTTGATATCCATAACAGTTCGCTCTTTATCGGGTGCCTGAGGTCAACTATTATCACGTCGGGACGCAGTTCATCCATCAGCTCCTTCATTTCAAAACGTCTGCTCTCGTCCATGAAAGCATGCACGTCCTGGTTCGCCTCCACAACGATTATATCCGTCTTCTTTTCAAAAAATGAGAGGAGCTTTACCATCATCTGTGGGGACCTGTCTAGGATAAACAGTCTGATCCTGTTATCTTCCCGCATTGGACACCGCCGCTTCTGCCCCGTCAAGCCGCGCGAAAACAGACGTCTTCACGTACTGAAATAATCGTTTCGTCGAATCGACAGTTTCTGTGCAGCCAACGTAGAGAAACCCTCCGGGATAGATGACCCTATGGAGCTCCGACGTCATTTGCTGCTTCGTATCATTTTTAAAATAAATCATAACGTTGCGGCAGAATACCATGTGATACCTCGACATAACGCCGAAAGGCAGGGCGAGGTTCTTCTTGAACAACGAGACATTTTTTTTCAGCTTCGGCGATATCGCGAATGTTCCGTCGCCGTTACGATTGCAGTACCGCGCGTGAAATATGGATGGGATATGTTTGAGTTCATCATCGGGATAAACAGCGTCGCGCGCCGTATTCAGCACTTCCTGATTTATATCGGAACCGGTGATGTGAAATGTAACGTCTTGATGCAGCGACAGCATATCGTCAAGCAGCATAGCGATGGTATATATCTCCTGCCCTGTCGAGGCGGCCGCGCTCCATACTTTGATATCCTTGACGCCGCCTCGGATAAGCGCTGGAACGACGACGTTTCTCATGTGGTCGAACGAGGCCGGTTCGCGGAAAAAGAACGTATGGTTCGTCGATATCTTGTCGATCATATGCTGACATTCGGGGCCGGTCGGATCCGAAACGATCTTGGAATAATATTCTTGGAACGAGGAATATCCCTTACGCTCAATGTACAACGAAAGCCTCGCTTGGACCAGTGCGGACTTTTTCTCTAGGTTTATGCCATAGTTCTTCCTGACAAACGTTTCTATCAGGTGAAATTCCTGCTCCGTTAGGTTTATCATTCCATACTCCTGGAGTCAAATGACATCGCATGATTTCTGAAAAAAGTCGCTGAACACTGTGATTGTAGCATAAATGTTGGAATAATTATACATATATCGCCGTTTATTTTGTGGATGATTTTTTAATTTATGAAAATATCAGTGTCCCAATCTTCTTGATATCGGTTATACTAATGCATATTTATTCACACAACATGTTATGACGATAAACACGGCGATATTCGCACCTGTTGAAACACATTGACCAGCTGATTTTGACGTATCCTTTTTTCCTAGGAGGCTTGCGGGGTATTGAGACAGATACTTATCGTTGACGACAGCGATCTGAACCGAAATATACTCAAGTCAGCGCTGGAAGAAGATTATCATGTTATAGAAGCTGTGAACGGAAAAGAAGCTATGGCGATATTCCACAGCTCATATAAGATATTGTCGGCGGTACTGTTGGATCTTATCATGCCCGAAATGGACGGATACGAGGTTCTAGCTAAAACCCGCGAAAACTCCGCGTTCTCTCAAATTCCCGTCTTAGTCACCACGGGAGGCACTGACAAGGCGACGGAAGAAAGGGCACTTTCGCTCGGCGCCACCGATTTTATAACTAAACCATACAACATCCCCATCATCAAACAGCGCCTCAAAAATATCATCAAACTGCGCGAGACGTCGTCTATGGTCAACGCGCTCCAGCGTGACAAGCTGACGAGACTTTACAGCCGCGAAGCGTTCATCGACAGAGTTTCGGCCATGATAGCGGCTAAAGAACCTGGGTTCTATGTCCTGTCATGCTTC
>JAUNSQ010000032.1 GCA_030539135.1 Synergistaceae bacterium
TCACCGGTGTTTCTTAGCCCGTGAGACATACCTTTCTTCGTGGTGAAGATGTCGCCCTGCGACGCTTGGCACTCTCCGCCGTCGAACTCGTATACGCCGCGCCCCGAGACTATCGCGTAGACTTCTTCATCACAGTCGTGAAGGTGGAACCCTATCGAGGCTCCAGGTTCGAGCTCTATCCTCGACGCCAGCCCGATGGGTCCCTCCGCGAGCGAGGCCGTTGCGTGGAATAGTCTTGCCGTGCCTTTACCCTCACGCATGCCGTCCTTGATAACGTATTCGTCGCTCTGCTTTATGAGAGGCATACTAACGAGCCTCCTATCTCAGCAGCCAGACAAGCGACATGCTTGAGGCTGGGATGTATGTGAATAACAACAAACAGAGTATCATGACAACGATAAGCGGAGCAATGGCCTTTGACAGCCTTACCATGCTCACGCCGGATACCGCAGATGCCACGAATAGGTTGGCCCCATACGGTGGCGTAACAAATCCTGTCGCGAGCGCGACCGTCATGACAAGCCCAAAGTGTACGGGATCCATCCCAATCCTCATGACTATCGGCAGCAGAATCGGCGTCAGTATTATCATCGACGAGATGTTGTCCACGAAACAGCCGACAATGAGCAGGAGTACGTCGATTATCAGCAGTATCACGGTTGGGCTTGATGAGAGCGACAGCATCCAGTCGCATATCTTGCCCGGTACCTGCTCCATCGCGAGAAAGGCTGCGAACGACATCGAAAGCCCTATCATAAACGTCGTCGCGCCGTTGACGAGCGCCGCATCTTTGAAGGCGTCGTAAGTCGTATTGAAGTTAAGCTCTTTATATACAAATTTTCCGATAAGCAGCGCGTAGACGGAAGCAACCACTGCGGCCTCTGTTGGCGTGAAGATGCCGCCGTAGATGCCTCCAAGGATGATGAGCGGCACCATGAGCGCCCATACGGCTTCGCGGAACGCCTTGCCGAGAGGAACTTTCTCAGTCGATATTGGGTAATTGCGTTTCTTCGCGAGCCTGTATGAGTAGAGCATCAGTGAGACGCCAATGATGATTCCCGGAAGTATTCCAGCCATGAAGAGTTCGCCGACCGATACGCCAGAGACCACGCCGTAAATGACGAACGGGATCGACGGCGGGATTATGACGCCGATAGAGCCCGCTGTGGCTGTAAGCGCGGCGGCGAAATCATCATCATACATCTTTGCTTTCATCGCGGGAATCATAAACGAACCTATAGCTGAAACTGTCGCCGGGCCAGAACCTGAGATCGCGGCGAAGAACATGCACGCTGTTACCGTGACCATAGCTAGCCCCCCGAAGACAGCTCCGACTATCGCTTCGGCCAAGTTGACCAGTCTCTTTGATATTCCGCCGTAGCTCATCAAAGCTCCGGCGAGCATGAAGAACGGGATCGCGAGCAGCGGGAATGAGTCGAGCGCCGCGAAAGCGTTCTGAGCTATCATGATAAGCGGTACGGAGTCGGTATAGACTAGTGTGACCGCCGTAGCCATGCCGAGCGCAATGCCGATGGGTATGGAGAGCGCGAGGAACAGAGTCATAGATCCAAAAAGTACGAGCAGCTCCATTATTCAGCGCCTCCCTTGGCAATCTGCGTAAAGTTCTTCCATATCTCGAAGCAGAGCCTTATCGACATGAGTCCGCAGCCTACCGGCACGGATGCGTAGGCGTAAGCCATCGGCATACGTATCGCGGGCGAGACCTGCCCTCTTTCAAAGAGGAGCTTGGTAAGGCCGCTTCCCTCATAAAACAGGAAGATGCTGAAACCAAGCCATAGCATCTGTGCGAGCGTATCAAAAAGGAGTTTGCCCTTCGGCGACTTGATCAAGTCCTGGATAAGTTCTATACGGAGGTGTCTGTGTTCCTTCACCGCGTAGCTTGCGCCGAGCCATATCTGCCAGAGGAAGACGTAGCGCGCTAGCTCCTCGCTCCATGAGAGGGAATTGCTGAAGACGTAGCGCATAATTACCTGGACGAATACGAGCGCAACTGAGAACATCAGACTGTAGACCAGTATGTATTCCTCAAGGTTGTCCCATAGCTTTTTTAACATAAGAAATACCTCCGAAAATAAAGATACGGAGAGCCGAAGCCCCCCGTATCCGCGAATGCTTTGATTACTTTGACTTTCTTGCCAGGTCGATGAGCTCCTGACCGCCCTTAACGGACTTGGCGAATTCACCATATACACCAGCCGTCGCCTTTACAAAGGCTTTTTTCTCTTCCGCCGTTATCTCGTTGACCTTCATGCCGTTCTTCTTGAGCGCGTTGACCATGTCTTTGTCCTGCTGGTCGTTGAGTTTACGCTGCTCTGTGCGGTAGAGCTTCGCCGCGTCCATGAGCACCTTCTGATGTTCTTTAGAAAGTTTGTTGAACCACTTGTCGTTGACGAGCAGCACTGTCGCGGCATAGACGTGTCCCGACAGCGAGCAGTACTTCTGAACTTCGTAGAACTTAGAGGTAAAAATTAGCGGGATCGGGTTTTCCTGAGCGTCCACCGTCTTCTGCTGTAGAGCCGTGTAAAGTTCGCCGAAGCTCATAGGCGTGGGGTTGGCTCCGAGGGCGCGGAAGGTCGCCATGTGGATCGGGTTCTCCATCGTGCGTATCTTCAAGCCTTTGAGGTCGGCTGGTTTTGTTATTGGGCCGCGGTTGTTCGTTATCATACGGAAGCCGTTCTCCGCGTAGGCCATGTTCTTGAGACCGAGCGGGGGGAGCAGCGAGTTGAGCTTATCGCCGAGGGCTCCGTCGAGGGCCTTGTAGACTTCCTTCTTGTTATTAAAGAGGAAGGGAAGGTCGAAGACCTGGAAGCGTGGCTCGAAACCCGAGAGGACCGCCGCCGCTGGGATGGTCATGTGTATCGTGCCAAGTCCTACGGCTTCGATGGCCTGACGGTCGCCGCCGAGCTGCCCGTTGGGGTAGAGTTCAACGATTATCTGCCCGTTTGTGTGCTTCTCAACATAGGGCTTGAAGAATTTTGCTGCCGCGATGTGAGTAGACTGTGTCTCAGGTACGACGTACGCGAGCTTCATTTTGATAGGAGCCGCCATCGCCGCCGAGGATAACACCGTCGCCGCGATAAGTGCCATGACCGCGAATAACAATACCTTTTTCATTTCCTATTCCTCCTGTGTTTGTGACAATATAGTTTTAATTCACTCTATTCTGTTATTTTATTGTATATGCTATAAAATAACAATTGGCAAACCGAGCGAGGGAACCAAAAAATAAACCGTACATAACATTTAGTTTATTTTTAATTCGCTCAATTTACTTTTGAATATAGCGTAGGAGAATAGCACGTTTTCGCGAATAATGCAAGGCCGTTTGCGTTAATGGACAATTTAAATAATAATGCGTATCATTGGTGCGATCGCAAATTTCATGACGAATTAAAGAGGCCGAGGTGGAGTCAATGAAGATATCGGTGCTTGTTAAGCAAGTCCCAGATTCTGATGAGGTAAAGATGGATCCCGTGAAGGGGACTATGGTTCGCGAGGGGACGGGGAATATCGTCAACCCGCTCGACCTTAACGCCGTTGAGGTGGCGCTGGCATTGAAAAATAAATTTGGCGGAGATATCACGGCGCTCACGATGGGGCCGCCGCAGGCCGACATAGCTCTCAGAGAGGCTCTCGCGCTCGGCGTGGACCATGCGTACCTCCTGACGGACAGGGCGTTCGCGGGAGCGGACAGCTGGGCTACTTCGCTCGCGCTCGCAAGAGCGATTGAGAAACTCGGCCCGTTCGACGTTATCCTTGCCGGAGAGAAGGCGACGGACGGCGAGACTGGGCAGGTCGGGCCGGAGGTCGCGGCTATGCTCGGCGTGCCGTGCGCTACCTACGTTAGCCGCATAGAGTCCGACGGCGCGTATGTCACGGTCAGCAGGATGATAGAGGACGGCATAGAAGTCCAGAGGATAAAGACGCCATGCCTCATAACGGTCATCAACAACATAAATGAGCCAGAGATGCCGACGCTGGCGGGAAAGAAGACCGCGAGGCGCGCTGACGTTCCAAAGGCAACGGCGGAGGACATAGGGCTTAAAAAAGAAGAAACCGGTCTTAACGGTTCCCCGACGAGGGTCGTTAAGATCGACCACCCGAAGTTTTCAAGGCAGACGGAATTCTTCCGCGGCAAAGACATAGACGACGGCATTGGCCGCGTGGTCGAGATACTGCGCGACGCCGCGGCGATATAGGAGGCGGAGGAGATGCTTAGAACATCTGTTGTGTCGAAGGGGATATTGGTCTGCGGGGAAGTCCGTAGGGGCAAGATACACTCCGTTACGATGGAACTTGTCGGCAAGGCGAGGCAGCTTGCAGACAAGAAGAACTGCGGTGTGTCGTGCCTGCTCTTCTGCGGCGAACTTGACGACGCGCCGGAGAAGCTGTTCGGCTACGGCGCGGACAGGGTCGTCCTCGTCGCGCATGCCTCGCTCAAATATTTTAATCAGGATATCGCCGCAAAACTGCTGGCGCACGTAATAAAGGAAATGTCGCCGGAGATAGTCCTGGCGCCAGCGACGACCTCCGGCAGGACGTACCTTCCCGCCGCCGCCGCGATGGTTCACACGGGACTGACCGCGGACTGCACTGGGTTGGATATCGACGATGAGACGGGGCTGCTGCTCCAGACTCGGCCGGCGATAGGCGGCAACGTAATGGCGACGATTAAGACTCCTGACTTCGTGCCCCAGATGTCAACTGTGCGTCCAAAGACATTCCGTGTGCCGGAGCCATGCGAACGCGGCGGAGAGCTTGTGACGCCCGATATCCCTAGCAACGTGTTTGAAAGCGATATAGAAGTCCTCTCGATGGAATACAGCGAGGGCGACGTCTCTGATATACAGGACAAAGACGTGGTAGTGTCCGGCGGCAAAGGGCTGAAACGCCCTGAGAACTTCGCGCTTGTCGGCGCTCTCGCGGAGGCGCTTGACGGGGCGGTGGGAGCCTCGCGCCCGACCGTCGAGGCCAAGTGGATAGACTACGCGCACCAAGTCGGACTCTCCGGCAAGGTCGTATCTCCAAAGATATATATCGCGGCCGGGATATCAGGCGCGGTGCAGCATCTAGCCGGTATGCAGACGGCGCAGAAGATAATAGCGATAAACAAAGACCCCGACGCGCCGATATTCCGCGTCGCGGACGTCGCGCTCTGCGGAGACCTGAACGACATACTGCCTAGGCTGACCGAGCGTATAAAGAAGGAGGCGCGGCGCTCATGAAAGCGAATTTCTCATTCTCGCCCGTAACTGAAGAAACGATAAAAGACCTTATAGGGATATTCGGCGCGTCGGGAGTGTCCGCCGACGAGGAAAAGATAGCCGCGTACTCGAAGGACGAAGTCGCCCTCCACCTCTGGGAGAAGAGATACGACGCGGAAGTCGTCTGCTTTGCCGAGAATGTCGAGCAGATATCGCGCCTCATGAAATACGCGAACGAACATCGTATCCCGATCACGCCGCGAGGCGCGGGCACGGGTCTCTCAGGCGGTGCCGTCCCCGCATATAAGGGCGTTGAGCTGTCGCTTGAACGCATGAACAGGATACTTGAGCTTGATATGGAAAACCTCACGATAACCACGGAACCCGGGGTCGTCACGTCCGAGATAAACAAGGCCGCGGCCGACAAGGGGCTGCTCTACGCGGGAGACCCTTGCAGCGGCGACGCCTCGTTCATTGGCGGCAACGTGGCCGAGAACGCCGGGGGCAACAAAGTCATCAAATACGGCGCGACTGGCAGCCACATACTTGGGCTTGAAGTAGTGCTGCCCGACGGCTCAGTGACATGGTTCGGCGGCAAACGCCGCAAAGACGTTACAGGCTACGACTTTGTCCATCTCATGGCAGGTTCCGAGGGCACGCTCGGGATAGTTACGAAGATCATCCTCCGTCTGCTGCCGCTCTCGGCGTTCACGGTAGACCTGCTCGTCCCGTTCCCAGACGTACAGACCGCGCTTGCCGCGGTGCCGCGCGTCATGACGGAAGGTAAAGTGATACCGAGCTCCATAGAGTTCATAGACAGAAAGTCGATGGTCCTGACGGAGAAATACCTCCACACCAGCTACCCATACTCGGGTCAGGCCGAGGCGTATCTTATACTCCAATACGAGGGCAACGAGAGGGAACACCTCGCCGACGAGACGGAGCGCATAGGCGACATCTGCATAAGATGCGGGGCTCTCGAAGTCTACGTGGCCGACAACAGGACGACGCGCGACAAATTATGGAAGGGCCGCAAGAGCATAGCCGAGGCAGTGTGGGCGTTCGCGCCGATACAGCTCGCGAACGAAGACATCGTCGTGCCGACCAGCGAAGTCCCCAAGCTCATGGCCGAGCTCGATAGGATGTGCGATGAGCGCGGTGTGGAATATGTGGCTTTCGGACACCTTGGCGACGGTAACATGCACGTCACGATATACCTGCAGCGTGAGGACGCGGGCTGGCATGAGATAATAGAAGGAGCGAGGCTGGAGCTTTACAGCGCGGTGAAGGAGCTCGGCGGGACTCTGACGGGCGAGCATGGCGTGGGGCTCAAACGGCTCGGATATGTGCCGGAGTTCCTCGACGAAGCGCAGATAGACCTTATCAGGCGCGTTAAGCTGGCTTTCGATCCTAATAATGTTCTTAATCCTGGCAAAATAGTCCCCTGGTAAATCGGCGGCTATACGCGCCATATACTTTGCAACATTTGGGAGAGCCCCTTTGACGTACCATTAGTACGCCTTCAGGGGCTCTCCCTGCGTGTTGCATCGTCTCTGGCATGTCTAGCCTCCGATTTAAGTTAGGGTAGATAAAATTCTCCGCCGCGATTTAGAAATTGCACGTCTAGCCGCCGATTTAAGTTAGGGAAGATAAAATCTTCTTCCGTCGCGCTATCGTGCCGCCTATTTGAGCGCGGCTGCGACCCAACTGTTGAGGCTTACTCCGTCAAGCGCGCGATTTTCGCGATAAGCGGCCGCCGCTGCAATATTTTTATCGAGCGCATTTCTCATAGTTTTAACTATATAATATGTACATCATCATTATCAACTACCACCACATTCGATTAGAGGGGGACGCGGGACGATGACAGACGCGCAGCAGAGAGCCGCGGCGGTGAAGTTCGCCGCCGAATGGGAGGGCAAAGGTTACGAGAAAGGGCAAAGCCAGCCCTTCTGGATGGAGCTGCTTGAAAAAGTTTACGGCGTCGATAATCCGGCGCACTTCATCTCATTTGAGAACCAAGTACACCTCGACAACACGAGCTTCATAGACGGGAGCATCCCGTCTACGCATGTCCTCATCGAACAAAAGAGCCTCGGCAAAGACCTCAAAGCCCCGATCAAACAATCCGACGGCACGTTCCTAACGCCCTTTCAGCAGGCAAAGCGCTATGCCGCCGAGCTGTCATACTCCATGCGTCCGCGCTGGATAGTCACCTGCAACTTCGCCGAGTTTCACGTCTACGACATGGAGCACCCAACAGGCGAACCGGAAATAATCCTTCTGAAAGACCTTGAAAAAGAGTGGTACAGGCTCAGATTTCTCGTTGACACAGGAGACGAGAACATCAAGAAGGAGATGGAAGTCTCCATACAGGCCGGGGCTCTCGTCGGCGTACTCTATGACGAGCTGCTCAAACAATACATCGACCCCAACGCCCCCGCGTCTCTGCAAAGCCTCAACATGCTCTGCGTCCGGCTAGTCTTCTGCCTCTACGCCGAAGACGCGGGCATATTCGGCGGACATTCAAAATTCCACGATTACATCAAAAGTTTCGCGCCCAAAGACGTTCGACGCGCCCTTATCGACCTGTTCAAAGTCCTCGACACGAAAGACGAAGACCGCGACCCGTACATGGATGGGCGTCTCGCCGCCTTCCCATATGCCAACGGCGGCCTCTTTGCCAAAGAGGACATAGAGATACCGAACTTCAACGAAAGGATAGTAAATCTCCTGCTCCACGACGCCAGCGAAGACTTCGACTGGAGCGAGATAAGCCCCACAATATTTGGAGCCGTCTTTGAAAGCACACTGAACCCAGAGACGCGCAGAAGCGGCGGGATGCACTACACATCCATCGAGAACATCCACAAGGTCATCGACCCTCTCTTCCTCGACGAACTCAAGAAAGAGCTCCAAGAGATACGGGAGATAAAAGTCGACAAGACGAGGATGAAACGCCTCGACGAATACAGGAGCAAACTAGCAGGGATAACGTTTCTCGAGGAAACAGTAGCGTGATTGATACAAGGATTAAAGGCTGAAAATGCCGTAGAATAGGGGTTTCTGTGAATGACCGAATGTATCGGTCTTATTTTTTTGCCCGGAAACAGGAAAAAGGCAGCTCCCGGAGTGTCGAAAATGGTCGGATTTTGCATACGGTTTTAACGATAGCAAAGGGGTATCGTTGCAAGGTTTAATGTTATAACGGTTAGATTTACTATAATTCACAAAATATTAACGCTGCTTATCGGCAGCGAATATCCCGAATTGTATTGACAAAAAGCAGCGAAAGTGCTATACTCATATAAGAGGTGAGATTATGTCCAACTTAGGTCAACTTATAAAAAGTAAAAGAGAAGCCATTGGGCTGTCTCAGAAAAAATTGGGAAGCGCCTGCAAATTGAGTGATAGCGAAATAATGAAGATTGAGAATGGGGTTAGGAAGAAACCTAATTGGGAAAACTTATGTAAAATTGCCCAAGCACTTAATTTTCACCCATTTGAATTATTGCTTGCCGCAGGATATATTTCCGAAAAAGATATCCATCCCGATACAAATCTTCATGGTCTGGAGAATTTGGACAGCAGTGATATAAACTGCGTACAGCTGTTTATAGACTTCATGATATCAAGAAAAAGCACCGATGGAAAATCAGAAGAAGGGCTGGAATAATGCCATACAGATTAGGAGAATTATTTTGCGGACCGGGTGGGATAGCTTGGGGCGCAACTCATGCAGATATAGGAAATCCAGAATTTACAATTGTTCATCAATGGGCGAATGATTATGATGCCAGCACTTGCGACACATATCGCCACAATATTTGTCCCGATGCACCACAGACCGTTTACCATGAGGATATTCGGAAGTTTGATATGAGCAAGCTTGCGGATATTGATGCGTTGGCTTTTGGTTTCCCTTGCAATGATTATAGTGTTGTAGGCGAACAGAAGGGCATGGATGGTGTTTATGGCCCGCTTTATTCTTATGGAGTAAAGGCATTAAAAAAATTCAAGCCACAATGGTTCTTGGCAGAAAATGTCGGTGGTTTGAGAAATGCCAATGAAGGTAAGGCGTTTGCAAAAATCCTTGCTGAACTTCGCGGTGCAGGATATACGATAACACCCCATCTTTATAAATTTGAGGAATACGGAATTCCGCAGGCACGTCACAGACTTATCATTGTGGGAATCAGAAATGATATTGATGTTGTGTATCATGTGCCTTCAACTGAACCATACAAGGACGCAGACAATACTTGTAAAACAGCTATTGAAGTACCGCCTATTCCTGCCGATGCTCCAAATAATGAAGCGACAAAACAGTCCAAGACGGTGGTAGAAAGACTTAAGCATATTAAGCCGGGAGAAAATGCTTTCACGGCAGATATCCCAGAAGAACTTCAGCTGAATATTAAAGGTGCAAGAATCAGCCAGATTTATAAGCGCCTTGACCCTGCTAAACCTTCTTACACTGTTACAGGAAGCGGTGGCGGCGGAACCCATATTTATCATTGGGATGAGCCGAGAGCATTGACGAACCGCGAAAGAGCAAGACTGCAGACTTTCCCAGACACTTATGAATTTCAAGGAAGCAAGGAAGGTGTGAGAAAGCAGATTGGCATGGCAGTTCCATGCAGAGGCGCACAGATTATCTTCGAAGCAATTCTGAAATCATTTGCTGGAATTGAGTATCCAAACATTGAATCTAATATAAACGAATAAAAGATGAGCCGGAGAGCATACTGATGTGTGTTCTCCGGCTTTTTCTATTTTCTGTGGATGATATCCTCATATAAGTTTTGCAGGTGTTCTTCTGCAACAGCTTTCTTTAATTGGCATTCCCAGATTGTTAATACGCTCCAACCTTGCTTTTTTAGCAATGCAGTGTTTTCTGCATCACGTTCCACATTGCGGTTTATCTTTTTGCGCCAGTATTCTTCATTTGAAGATGGCCAGACGAAACGTCCGCAATCATGATGATGCCAGAAGCATCCATTCACAAAAACAACAGTCTTATATTTTGCAAAAACAAGGTCTGGGCATCCGGGTAGTTTTCTGACATTTTTTCTGTATCGAAGTCCTCTTGAAAATAGATATTTTCGAACTTTTTCTTCCGGCTTGGAGTTCGTACTGCGAATATGCGACATATTCATACTGCGGATTTCTTTTGAATGCGTATCTGCCATCAAATCACCTCTGATTGTTGACGGAGAAATCCATGTAATACTGTTCTTCATCAATCTTATGGAAGGTGACATCAGAGCGTCCGTATGCAAGCAGATTCTCCTTTTTGATGTAAGCGCCATTTGCCAGTCCGAGTCTGTTTCTAAAGTACTCTCCGAGTAATGCATTACTTGCTGGTGTCGTTATAGCTTTATCGTTTTGCTGCTCCACTCTAAGCTGAAGGGTGTGGTGGTCATCTGTGACAACAAGAAAATGCTGTTTGTTCAGCGGAAAGAAATCTGAACGAGCAATTTTCACTGGCAGCGGAATATATGCCTCATTTTTATTGCGATGGTTACGCTGCCCCCAGTTCAAACCAGATTTTGTGCCAGTCTCACCGCCCCTTGCGAGGAGCGACAGATGAACGCAGTTTTCTTCAGATGCATCTGAAGAAGTTGAAAGTGCAGCAGTCGAAGAACGTACAACAATATAGTCATCAACCTCAGAGTGATTACAGTAAATGGAGTGGTCAACAGCTTTTTCATAAAGACCATAAGCATAGGCGGCTACCCGCGAGTGCATGGCACCACTGCGGCTTCTAAGTATTGACTGCTGTGTAAACTCATAAGAGCAGTAAAATGCTTTTACAGGGGTTTCACCATTAAGCCATATATAATAGTTTTTCTTTAATGCTGGCGGCTGACACAGATAGCAGCATGAAAAGTTACTCCAGATGCTTGAATATCGATTCCCATGCAGTTCTTTAAAACCCTCATGAGAAACAGCATCAATACCTTCATCAAGGACATCGTTGATAATGAGTTCAACTTCGACATCGGTAATTCCTTTTTCTTCATAACTCTTTAAAAGCCATGAAGCCATACTTGGCGTAGCGTGAGAAGTCAGTATACACAGTCTATTTGCACCCGCGTTAATTGGCTCGAAGAGAAGCTGCTGTGCAATACTGTCTGAATAATGGAGGTCTGTTGGCATTAAGCATCACCTCCAATTACATCGTAGTACATAGTATCATTTGGAAGTTTGATGTTTGGAACCCAAAGCTGTTTACCTCCCCATCCTTTAGTTCCCGTCACTTGGTACATAGTCAGTACCACTTTATCTGTAAAAGAACCTCCTAACTGCCAGTCATTTGGTGACAGTAAGGCACCTGTTCCCTGTGCCACATTTCTGTTTCTGCGGACGAGGAGAATACCTTGTCCTGTTGGCTGTTCAGCAAGAATCGTATCAATAACAGACTGGAACGATTCCAGCTTGAAATCAGGGCTTGGAATGA
>JAUNSQ010000170.1 GCA_030539135.1 Synergistaceae bacterium
AGCTACGGAGGAAGCTCTCTGCTTGCAGTCGCCATGGGTTTGGCACTGGTTCAAAGTGTAGTCGTCACTTCAAAAAAAGACAGGTTTTAATTATTTCGAATATATTCTAGGAGACAGAGTGATGTCTTCTGGTTATAAATTATTAAATACTGCCTCTTCATAATCAAATAAATGATGCGCCAGTATTTTGGGAGGAACTGGATCGATGTCAGTGCAGTCCGAAACAGTTTTGCGCCGATCTATCCTGTCGAGCGTAAAACGACCGTCGAGATATATCGGCGAAGAATGGGGCAGCGGCCCTGTCAAAGAAGGTCGCGCAGATATTCTGCGCGTCTGTTACGCGTTCCCTGATGTCTACGAAGTCGGAATGAGCTACCTCGGATATCAGATACTCTACCCGCTGACAAAATCTTTGGATTTTGCCGACGCGGAGAGAGTCTACGCGCCTTGGCCCGACATGGAGGCCGAACTGCGCAGAACGGGAACTAAATTATGGGCTCTTGAAAGCAAGCGGCCCGTATGCGATTTTGACGTGCTTGGGTTTACGCTGCAGTATGAGCTCTCCTATACGAACATCCTCACGATACTTGATACCGGAGGGATACCTCTGCGCTCGAAGGACCGCGGCGACAACGACCCTATAGTTATCGCCGGCGGCTGCGGAGCTCTGGCGCCAGAGCCGGTTGCTCCGTTTATCGACGCATTCTGCGTAGGCGATGGAGAGATATTGGCGCCCGAAGTTTTTGAAGTCCTTCATGAACTCAAAGGGCGTCCTCGTGATGAAAAACTGACCGCGCTGTCGAAAATCTCTGGCGTATATGTCCCGCAAATTCCTCCGCGGACGCCAATCAGACGCAGGATAGCTGAAAACCTGGACGATACGTTCTACCACACGAGCATGATCGTGCCAAATACGAGCATCGTTCACGACAGAGTGGCGGTGCAAGTATTCAGAGGCTGTACGCGCGGATGCCGCTTCTGCCAAGCAGGCATGATAGACAGGCCGGTGCGTGAACGTTCGGCCGAATCTGTGGCCGCCCAAGTCAAACAATTATTGGAATATACCGGCTGGGAGGAGGTCGGGCTCCTTTCTCTCGCCACGTGTGACTGGACTCAGCTCAACGACGCTCTTGATACATTCGCGCCGATGCTGTCACAAAATCAAATAAAACTCAGTCTGCCGAGTCTGCGTATGGACGCTTTCTCAGTAGAAATGGCAGCCGAACTTGAGAAGATACGCCGGGGTGGTCTCACGTTTGCGCCAGAGGCGGGGACTCAGCGGCTGAGAGACGTTATCAACAAGGGCGTTACGGAAGAGAATATCGAATCGACTTTGGAGTCGACGTTCTCCCACGGCTGGGACAAGGTGAAGCTTTACTTTATGATGGGGCTGCCAACGGAAACACAGGAAGACCTTGAGTGCATACATGAAATTTGCAACAGGGCCGTCTCTATAGCGAGACGGCATAAACGCAGGGGAGAGATAAGCGTCTCGCTCGCTGGGTTTGTGCCCAAACCCCACACGCCGTTCCAGTGGGAGCCGCAGCTTGACAGGGCGCTGCTGCGTGAACGTGGAAGATGGGTCAAAAATAATATGAGGAACAGAAAAGTGAACGTTTCATACCATGAACCGGAGCAGACATACCTCGAAGGCGTCTTCGCGCGCGGCGATTCGCGCCTCGCAGACGCCATTGAAGAGGTATGGAGGCGAGGCGAACGTTTCGACGGGTGGAGCGAACATTTTGATTTTGACAGATGGATGTCTGTCTTTAACGACCTAGAGATCGACACGGACTATTACGCATGCAGAACGCGCGGTGTCGATGAAAAACTTCCATGGGACCATATAGACTGCGGCGTATCAAAATCGTACCTGCTGCGTGAACGCGAAAAGGCTTTAATGGGAGAGACTACGAATGACTGTCGCGCCGGATGCAACGGCTGTGGCTGGTCGGGACATACTTCTGCCGCGAGGTGCAATAGTCATGCCGAGGGTTAGAATTATCTTTGAAAAGACAGATTGGTTCGTCTTTGTGAACCACATGGACCTGCCTACAGTTTTCTCTCGGGCGGCAAAACGCGCGGGGCTTGCTCAGGAATTTACGCAGGGTTTCTCCCCGCATCCGCATATAAGCCTTGCCGCTCCATTGGCTATAGGGCTTGACGGATACGCTGAGCCCGCGGACTTCTGGTTCGTTACATGGGACAACTCCTCTGAGTCCGCGTGGAACAGTTATCTTCCGCGTGGATTGAAAATCTTACGCAGCTCCGAAGTCGACACGGACGGTCCCGCACTGGGGAAGGTCGCCAACGCTGCGGCGTATGAGATCGTTGGGTTGATGTCCGCCCTTGATAAAGAGGGGTTGGATATACTTAAAGATGAAGTAACAAAATCAGGCGTGCTGTTTGACGCGTCGATAAGCGACGGCAGGATTTCATTATCCGTCGGCGGACTTGAACACTGCGGAGCGGGCAATTTTGTCCGCGCGCTTAAAACCGCAGGTAAATGCGATGGATGGTCGGATTTGCAAATGACGCGCTTACTGGTCGGGCGATGGGAACCGCAAGTCGGCAAAGTCGTCCCGCTGATTTGATTTTGGAGGATAGGAAATAAAATGACAGATCTAAAAGATAAAAAGATAGTAGCTAACTTAATAGATCCTGAAGAGATCAGGATCGCCATCCTTGACGGTCGCGGGAAGCTCTATGAGTTTTTTATAGACAGGATGCTCGAGCATCAGCGCACAGGTGAAATATACAAGGCGAGAGTGGACAGCGTGCTTCCGGGGATGCATTCGGCCTTCTTAAACCTTGGCGACGGGCGCAACGGATTTTTGTACCTTGAGGACGTTCACGGCGTCACCGAAGTTAAAACTGGCATGGATATGCTTGTGCAGGTCGTCAAAAATGCGAGAAAAGGCAAAGGGGCCAGAGTCTCTCCGAGAATT
>JAUNSQ010000033.1 GCA_030539135.1 Synergistaceae bacterium
GGGCAGGTTTAAGGATGAGATAGTCCCGGTTGTGATCCCACAGCGCAAAGGAGACCCTCTTGTCTTTGACACCGACGAATTTCCAAAGCGGGATACCAACGAAGACAAAATGGCTAAATTAAAGCCAATCTTCCCTGACGGTGTAACGACGGCAGGAAATGCGTCAGGCCGCAACGACGGTTCTTCTGCTCTTGTGATAATGGCCGCTGAAAAGGCCGAAGAGTTAGGGCTTAAGCCTATCGCGAGAATAATTGCCGGATGCGCCGCAGGTGTAGACCCGCGTGTAATGGGGCTTGGCCCCGTCGCGGCGACCAGAAGATTACTCGACATGCTTGAAGTAAAAGGTATCGCCTTGAAGGATTTCGACCTCTTTGAACTCAATGAGGCATTTGCCGCGCAGTCTCTTGGTTGCCTGAGAGAACTTGACTTTGACCGTGAAAAACTGAACGTGAACGGCGGAGCGATCGCGCTTGGTCATCCACTTGGCTGCTCTGGAGCCCGTATTTCGACAACGCTGATCCATGAGATGCAGAAACGAGATGTTCGTTATGGTTTGGCGACGATTTGTATCGCTGGTGGGCTGGGTATGTCAATGGCCTTCGAGAAACTATAAGGGAGGTTCAAACGAATGGGATATAAACCATTAGACGGCATAAAAGTCATAGAACTCTCCACTTATGTTGCTGCTCCAGCTTGCGGACGCCTGCTTAAAGACTGGGGCGCGCGCGTAATTAAAGTCGAATCAAACAAAGGCGACGCATGGCGTACGTTTGGCAGCACTCATAATGTGATAGCAAAGGAAGACGAAAACCCATTCTTTGATATTATTAACTCCGGCAAGGAGAGCATAGTCCTTGACCTCAAATCCGAAGAGGGCAAGGAGATACTATTCAAGCTGCTTGAGGACGCGGATGTATTTTTAACGAACACGCGTCCGCAATCACTCCGCAAACTTGGGCTCGATTATGAAAGCATAAAGGATCGGTTCCCCAAGCTTATATATTCCACGATCACGGGTTTTGGGGAGTGCGGCCCGGATGTAAATAATCCGGGGTTCGACGTGGTCGCATTTTGGGGAAAGAGCGGGTTTCTCAACGATATCTCTATTGATACCGGTTCAAACTATCCAATGCTGTCGCCCACGGGCGTGGGCGATGTGGCATGTGGAACGTCGCTTTTCGGAGGCGTCTGCGCGGCTCTCTTTGCGAGACAGAAAACAGGGCGCGGAGACTATATCACGGTGTCGCTCTTTGGCGGAGCTATATGGATCATGGGTTTCATGTATCTGCGTGCACAGGAAAGATATGGAGACCCATTCCCTAAGACGCGCCAAAGCAGCCTGCCTATGACATCTCCATATCGCTGCAAAGACGGAGAATGGCTGCTGCTTTCTATTTTGGAGCATGAGCGCTACTTCGCCACTCTATGCCGCGCTATGGGGCTGAATGATGTCGCGGAGGACCCGCGGTTTGCTACAAAGTTCGACGCGGAAAAGAACAAAAAAGAGCTTTTCGGAATACTTGAAAAACGCTTTGCGGAAGAGGACTGCGCGTATTGGCGCAAAGTCCTTACCGAGAACGACATCGTGAACGACAGGCTGAGTCACTTCAAAGATGTTGTCACCAGCGAACAGGCGTGGGCGAATAACTACCTGACGCACGCGAAGTTTATTAACGGTGAAGAGTGTGTCATGCCATGTACGTCGATAAGATCCCAGAACATGGGCGTCCCAGACTACTCGCGTGGTCCGCTGCTCGGCGAAGACACAAGAAAAGTCCTCGCCGAACTAGGCTGCGACGAGAAGACAATAGACGCGTTGGAAAACACTGGGGCAGTAAGTTCACACAAATAGCCTAAATTCTTAAGGAGTGATAATTTTGTTGCTTTCAGATATTAAAAAAGTATGTGTAGCTGGCGGCGGACAGATGGGACGCCAAATTGCCCTCAACGCAGCCATTCACGGATTTGACGTATACATCACAGACTCGGTGCCGGCAGCTCTTCAGTCCGTTGAGAAATGGTCTCGCGAATATTTGATAGGCAGAGTGGCGAAGGGAAAGATGACCGAAGAAGAAACAAAGAAGGTTCTGAGCCATTTCCACATCGTTTCAACACTTACGGAGGCAGCTCATGGCGCTCAGTTTGTCATCGAGGCGATAATAGAGGACAAAGAAATAAAAGAGTCCTTCTATAGGGAGCTTAGCATAATAACTGCGCTAGAGACGATCGTTGCGTCAAATTCCAGCTATATGCCGTCATCTCTCTTCAAGGATTGTATCAAAAACCCGTCGCGTCTCGCGAACATGCATTATTTCAACCCCGCATTGGTGCTTAAACTGGTGGAGGTCGTCAAGGGCGAGCATACTGCGCCGGATACGGTAGAGATAATAATGGAATTTGCAAAAGCCAACGGAAAGACCCCAATTAGGGTCAATAAAGAGATAGATGGATTTGTCGTAAACAGGGTGCTTAGAGCGATACGCGACGAAGCCTTCTATCTCATTGAGAACGGCATCTGTACTCCGGAAGACCTCGACACAGGCGTTGAGCTTGGACTCAACCACCCAATGGGGCCGTTCCGTTTGCTAGACCTTACTGGAATAGACTTAAACTATTTCTCCGGTAAAAAACGTTGGGAAGATACTGGAGTAAAGCCCGCCGGTTTTGATATCGTGAAGGCTAAATATGAAGCCCACGAATGGGGAAGAAAGACAGGCTGCGGTTTCTACAAATATTCGGATTAGAAGAAATAGGGTAGGGATACAGTTTCCTCCAAACAGACACAAGAGCCTCTGGGTCTCTCGACCACAGAGGTTCTTGTGTTACTTATCTAAATCTTGATATATTTTATCGTTTTGCCGCGCAGGGCCATGATTTTTTCAAGGCTGTCGCAAGAGAGCCAGACGGTTGCGGTGTTATCGCAAGGGTGGACGCCAAGATGTTCTCGTCCACGGAGGTCTTCGTCGAAGAAGACTTCGACTGACGCGCTTTCGTCGTTCAGCATGCCAAGAGGGGTGACCGCGCCTTTCGTGAGCCCCATGTGTTTCATTAGGCGGTCCTCTGACGCGAAGCCGAGGCGGGAGGATCCTATTTGGGCGCGCACGGATTTTAGGTCGGCCGTCTTGTCCTCGCGCAGGACGACGAGGAAATGTCTCTTGCCGCTGTCGTCGCGGAGGAAGAGATTTTTGCACACATCTTCGATATTTATCCCGTCGATTCCCTTCATCTCGTCTATCGTGAATACGGCCTTGTGTTCGAGGGTTTCGTATGGGATGTTCGCCTCGTCCAGCATTTTGTAAATTTCCTCTTTCGTATGCATTCCATCGACCTCCATGTTCGCGGACTTTACGCGATTTTATCACATGTTGCGAGGGCGCGGGTTTATACGTAATATGTTGGTATTATGTTCAGTCGTTTTGCATAGAACGGGACGGATGTTAAAATTAAACTGATAATAATAACGAAAACACGCGGGGGATAAAGACCATGAACATCAACGATATATTCGAAAAGCTCATGCGGCCGCAGGAGCGGCAGTGGTCCGAGGGCGACGGCAACAACGGCGAGGATTGGCGGGGGGAAAGCCCGTCACGTCCTCAGGTGAATATGCCGAAGCTCCAGAAGGTATGGATAGCCGTTGGAGTCGGGTTCGTTTTCGTCGCCATCCTTCTTCCGTGGATAGCTACATTTCTGACTGACATCTACTGGTATGAGGCGCAAGGGTTCGCCTCCATGTTCTGGAGGCGGTTCTTCGCGCGATGGGAACTTTTCGCGGCCGCGTTTGTCCCGACGTTTATCATCTATCTTCTGAATTGGCGTTATGCCTTCAACAGCGGAGCCGATAATCTGAGCGGGTCGCCGATAAGACTTCCGCACGTGAAGTGGATAATAGCGGCAGCGGCTGCCTTTATGGCCTTCACTGGAGCGCTTAGCGTCTCCGGCTCATGGGGGAGCTTCCTTAAATTTATGCACCCGACGTTGTTCGGCGAGGTCGACCCGCTGTTTGGCAAGGATGTAAGTTTTTATGTGTTCACGCTGCCGTTCCTGAATTACATCCGCGACTGGCTGCAGGGGGTGCTGACGGCTGCTCTGATAGGCTCTGGCGTCGTGTACTATATGACGCGCTCGTTTGTCTTTGACGGACGCGCCCTCGATCTGCCGAAGAATGTGCGGCTTCATCTAGCGGCGCTCAGCTCCGCGATACTCGCGGTGTGGGGCGTGGGCTGCTGGCTTGGGCGTTATGAGCTGCTCTTCTCCCCGACGGGCGTAGTGTTTGGCGCGGGATATACCGACGTGCATGTGCTGCTTCCGGCAATCACCGTGCTGACGGTCGCTGCGTTTCTAGCGGCGGCGCTGCTGCTCGTCAATATCGTTAAGCCGATGTGGAAGATGTCGGCGGTCCTCATCGCGTCGCTACTGCTCGTAGGGTGGCTCGCGCGTTCCTTTGTCCCGGGTCTTGTGCAGCAGTACAGCGTAAAGCCCAACGAGTACGAGATGGAGAAGCCGTATCTGGACTATCATCTCGACTACACGCGCCGCGCGTTCGGGCTGAACGACGTCAAGACTATCGCGGTGACACCGGAGGCGGAGGTCACGGCCGCCGAGCTTCGCGACGACCAGGAGACTGTGCAGAATATCCACATGTGGGATTACTCTCCGTTGCTCCGCACGTACAAGCAGCTCCAGGCGATACGCACTTATTATGATTTCAACGACGTGTATATAGACAGGTATGACATCGGCGGCCGCAACAGGCAGGTCATGCTCGCGGTCCGCGAGCTGGACCTCTCGGACCTTCAAAACCCGACGTGGGTCAACACGCACCTGGAGTTTACCCACGGTTATGGAGTGGTCATGAACCCCGTGAACGAGGTCGCGGCGGGTGGGCTGCCGCTCTTCTTTATGAAGGATCTGCCGTCTCAGTCCACGGTCGATATAAAGCTCGACCGGCCCGAGATATATTACGGGACGATGCCGGATTCGTATGTCCTTGTCAACACGGCGGTGAAGGAGTTCGATTACCCAATGGGGGCCTCGAACATGCGCAGCACATACGGCGGTTCCGGCGGGGTCAAGATAGATTCTATGTGGCGCAGGCTGCTCTTCGCGTTCCGCTTCCGCGACACGGAGATACTTTTCACCGGTTCTCTCAAGCCCGAGAGCCGCATCATGTTTTATCGCAACGTGCGAGCGGCGTTCAAAGAGGTCGCCCCGTTCCTGATATACGACGGAGACACGTACCCGGTCATCTTCGACGGGAGGATAATCTGGGTGCAGGACGCTTTCACGTGGTCCAGCAGATATCCGTACTCGAAGCCGGTCGCGACAGCGGACAGGACGCTCGCGCAGTTCAACGGCGTGAACTACCTGCGCAACAGCGTCAAGGCGACTGTCGACGCGTATGACGGCAGGATGAAGTTCTACGTCGTGAACGATAAGGACCCGCTCGTCATGACATGGAAGAAAATATTCCCCGGCCTTTTCAACTCAGGCGGCGAAATGTCGCCGGAGCTGTGGAAGCACATGCGCTACCCTGAGGAATTTTTCGAGATACAGAGCGACGTCTTCAGGACATACCACATGACCGACACAAACACTTACTATAACAGGGAGGACGTCTGGGAGATAACCCCGGCCGGATACGAGCGCCGCATCAGGCCGAACTATGTCACAATGAAGCTGTGGGGCGGCAAGAAGGCTGAATTCGCGATAATCGTCCCATATATGCCGCTCGGCAGGAACAACCTTATCGGATGGATGGCTGGGCGGTGCGACCCTGGGAATTACGGGCAGCTGCTCGTCTATCAGTTCCCGAAGCAGAAGCTCATCTACGGCCCGACGCAGATAGAGGCGCTTATCGACCAGAACCCCGAGATATCTGCGCAGCTCTCGCTTTGGAGCCAGAGAGGTTCCGACGTCATAAGGGGAGATCTGCTCGTCGTACCTGTCGGAAAGTCGCTCATCTACGTTCAGCCGCTCTACTTGAAGGCCGAGAAGGGCGAGCTGCCGGAGTTGAAGCGCATCATCGTATCTACGGGAGGCCGAGTGGCCTGGGCTGAGACCTTTGGCGAAGCGATAGAGAGGCTCGTTGGTCAAAAGGTCGTCACGGGCATCGGCACGAAGACTATAGTATCCGGCGGCTCACAGGGCGAGATTCCGCCCGCAGGGACAGCGCTTTCGGATCCTGATATAAAATCACTTGCTAACATGGCGCAAAAGCTATACCATTCAGCAATGGAAGCGCAGCGCAACGGAGATTGGGCGCGCTACGGATCGGAAATAAAAAAACTCGGAGAGATAATCTCCAAGATGAAAGAGAGGTAATTTAAATGTTCGCACTGCTCTGTGGAACTCTTGCTCTTACGACGCTGCTGTTGATATTCTTCGGGATATACATTTTCGTGGCGTATGTCTTCTGCCGTCTCGGGGAAAAATTTCATGTGGGGTCTTTCCTAAAGTTTTTAATTCCGATATATAATATTATGTTACTGTGCGACTGCGGGGGCATTTCCCGCTGGTTCGCGGCGGGGATCGTTGCTCCGGGGTTCGTCGCCGGAATACTGAAGTCCATAGGTTCTATGGTGTTCGCGCAGGGCCCCGTCGTCAATAATCTGGTCGCGCTTGTAGGATTTGTGACGAGCGTGTATATCTGGGGAAATATAGCCAAGCGGCTCGGCAAAAATTTTTGGCTGTGGGGCATAGGATCGGTCATCCTTATGGGTATACCATGCCTCTTCTTGGCGTTCGACGGTTCAATGCCGTCGAGCGGCAACGGGAATTTCCACGACGACAACGGAACGAAATACATAGACGTCTGATATCAGGCGTCGCGGTTTTATTTAATTTTTTTATAAAGGCGGTTTTATTATGAAAAGAACAATAGTGTACGCGCTCGCGGCCGCGCTAGTACTTCTCGCCGCAGGCGCGTCGTTCGCCGAGACGGCTGTGTCGGCGTCGGTCGCGCTCTCGACGGACGCTGTTTCGGCAGATGTCGTGTCCGCCGAAGCCGCGTCAACAGACGCGATATCGACAGACGCTGCGTCGGCTGATGCAGTACCAGTGGAGTCCGCGGATATTACGGCTCTGCCGCGGATATATCAGACGACGATAGGCAAGCTGAACTTGGGAGACAGCGGGAAGGTCGACGAGATAACGCTCAAGATATCGAACCTGCTTGCCGAGGGCAAGGACAAAGAGGCGGCTGTCGCGCTCGGCGCTGCGGTATCGGCCGGGGCGAGGAACCCCAAGCACCAACTCGGGCTCTTCTGCGCGTCCGACCTTCAGGAAGTTGGCGACAGCGTAGACGACCAGATAAAGTTCATGCTTGGCTTTATCAAGGGCTATAGGTCGTCAAGCGTCCTAGTCTTCACGAAAGAGGGCGCGGCGAAGTACAAGGCGTATGGGAACAAACGCGGCGCTCAGTGGCAGAAAGTCACTCTAAATTCGGTCCCAAACGAAAAGACGGATAGGATATACGAATCTGATAAGCTGGTATTTATCCCGTTCAAGAGCGGCGACGTATTCAAGATAGACCTCTATGGAAAAGCGGAGGGAACCGCGAGGATGTGGAAGATCATGCCCGGCGGCGTCAATACGAAGAGCTGGCCCGGAGGCGTGTGGGAGAGGGAAGTTACCGTAAGGGGAGACAAACTCTTTTAGAGAAATAGGCATAGATAAACGAGAGGGGTGGCTGTTATGAAAAAATTGCAGATATTGCTTGCGGCTCTTCTGCTTGTCGCGGTGTCCGCGGCGGGAGCGTTCGCTGCTTCGAGGACATGGGAGGAATTCGTGGCCCGGGAGGCGAATAAGGAGAAGATAACCACAGAAGGCGTGGCGGTGTTCAACGACGTGAGAAAGTCGGCCCCGCAGGGCGCCGAATACGAGATATGGAAGCGGCTCTGGAGCGGAGACGCGCGCTCGCGCGCCGCGGCCGGGGTCGCGCTTGTAGACAGGATGTTCCCCGGCGGAGACCCATCGCGCTGGGAAGAGGTCAACGGGATAGTCCCCGCGCGTTCGTTCCAGCCACGCCAGCTCATGGCGATGGACGGGCTCTTCTGCGCGATCGCCGCTCTTAAGGAACTGCCTAACGGCGTCTACGCCTCGGCGTTCCTCCTTGAGCAGTTTGGGAAATCATCGCGCGGCAAACTGATGTTCATAGACGATACTCCGGCCGAGGCTCGGAAGATCATCGACGAAGTTGTGGCGGGAGCGGCGCTTATAAAAGACTATTGGACCAGCTCGAAGGTGAGAGGGCACATGCCGTTCCTTGGGGTTTATCAGGGCCGCATCACGAGAAGCATAGCCGATTCGCGCCAGATGCAGTATATGGACGGATTTGGCGGCATCGCGAACAACGGCTCCTACGCGTGGGACAGGGACAGGGGATACTTGTATGAAGTCCGCGAGGACGCCGATATGGGCAACCGCAAGACGGCTCTTCTCAGTTTCTGACAAGTAGTTCCACGTCAAAATCTACCGAAGGAAAGACAGGCCGCTTTAATGAACGGGCCTGTCTTTTTTATGTCCACGGTATACAAATACGGCGTTTGGTGTAAAATTTTGTAATTAAGAAATATTTGTTGACATCATTCCCATAATCAAACGTAAAAGGAGATATTTATATGTCCGCTGAAAAAACTCGTGATGGCTTTAGTTCCACCCTGCTGGCATTGATGGTCGCGCTTGGCTCCGCCGTTGGGCTCGGCAATATATGGAAGTTCCCGTATATGACCGGCACAGGCGGCGGCGGCGCGTTCCTCGTGATATACCTGTTCTTTGTCTTCTGCGTCGCGCTCCCGATAATGATAAGCGAATTTACCATCGGCCGCCGCTCGCGCAAGAACGCGGTCGCGTCGTTTAAGGTGCTTACCGGCAATCCGCACACCCCATGGGCCCTGACTGGTTTTATAGGCGTCCTGTCCTCTTACCTGATAATGTTCTTCTACAGCTGCGTGGCCGGCTGGGTCTACTGCTATACTTTCAAGGCTGCCACGGGCGCCTTTGCCGGGATAACGAAGGACAGCGCCGGCGCTATGTTCATGGCCGCGATAGGCGCGGGCGGAGCAGGGCAGCCGTTCTTCTCCAAGATCGTCCTGGCTCCTGTTTTCTGGCATATTCTTGTCCTAGTAGTCATCGGGACTATAATCTCGCTGGGCGTTGCCAAGGGGATAGAGAAAGCCGTGCAGGTTATGATGCCGGCTCTCTTCGCTCTGCTCATCATCTGCGCCGTCCGCGCTCTCACGCTCCCCGGCGCGGGCGCAGGTCTGCGCTTTCTCTTCCATGTCGATTTCAGTCAGGTTACGCCAGCCGTCGTGCTCTCGGCTATGGGGCTGGCGTTCTTTAAGTTGTCGCTCGCTATGGGCGTCATGATAACTTACGGCTCGTACTTCACGTCCGACGCCGACCTTACGTCGTCTCCGCTTAAGATCGCCGTCGCCGACATCTGCGTGTCGATGCTCGCGGGACTTGCCATCTTCCCGACTGTGTTCTCGTTCGGCGTCGAGCCGGGCGCGGGGCCGGGGCTGCTCTTCATAACAATACCGCTCATATTCTCGCAGATGCCGTTTGGTCAGATACTTCTCTTCGCGTTCTTCCTGTTGACGGCGTTCGCGGCGAACGGCGCTATGCTATCGCTTGTCGAAGTCCCGACGATATGGCTCTCGGAGGAATTCAACATCTCGCGCAAGAAGGCCGCGCTCATCAACTGCGTGCTGATTGGCGCAGTGGGCGTGCTCTCCGCCGGTTCGGCGGACGCCACGGGATATTTCGGCGGGTTCAAGTTCCTCGGCAGAGGCTTCTTCGACCTGTTCGACTTCCTCTCGTCCAACCTTCTGATGCCGATAGGCGGATTCTTCATCGCGGTGTTCGCGGGTTATGTCATGAAGAAGCAGGATCTCGCGGCAGAGCTCTCAAACAACGGAACTCTCAACAACGAGTCAAGGGTGAACTTTATACGTATACTCCTGCGCTACGTCACGCCGCTGCTCGTCCTAGTGATACTTCTCAACGGGCTTGGCATAATCAAGTTCTGATTTTGATTTGACCGCAAATATAACGAGGGGCCCGGAAATTCCGAGCCCCTCATTTTATATTCTATCTGACTGATTTGTTATTCGCCGAGCATCTTCTCGACTATAGGAGCCGTTTCGCCGAGTGCGAACGCGTCCGTCTCCTCTGGGTCTTCGCCTTTCGCTTCCATCTCTGAGATGCGCTTCTTAGCGGCCTCGACGTCTTCGAGGACGTTCGCCCCTTCGTAACCTTCTTTTAGGGCGTCTATCTCCTTCTTGTCGTCGAGCCTGCCGGTGAGATATCCAAAGAGGAAGGTCGGCGCGCTGAGTACCGCCAGGCGTTCGTCCGACGCACACCACGGGTCGAGCAGATATGTCGCGTAGTTCAAAGTGTCCTCCATGTCCTCTTCTATCTCCTCTTCGTCCTCTGGGAATTCCCAGATGTTCAGGATGAAGAATGGAACGTCCGGCGCAAGGGAGATGGCGTAGTTCATGGCGTCGCGGACTTCCCCGGCATCGGCTCCCGTCTCCATGAGCGCGATGACGCGGGCGTGCTCGCCGACTATTGATTCAAGCGGGTCGGATTCGAGATATTCGAGTATCTCGTTGTACATATCGAGGTCGAGCATGCAGCGGTATATCAGGGTTCGGCTGGGGAAGTATCCCTCGTCGTCGAAATTAGCGAACTCCTTTGCCACTGGGAGCGCGTCCTCTGGGCGTCCCTCTGAGAGCAGTGTATATCCGAGGTTCATCATTATCGTGCAGTAGACCTGAGCGTCGCGGTCTTCTTCGATGACCGGCGGCTCCGTCTTTGATAGTGTCGAGCGCCTCGTATAGGGTGTCGAGGTTCTCGACGCATTCCTCGTACTCCATCGTCTCCCACACGGCCAGTTTGCCGTAAGGGCTCTGCGGGTCTTCTGCGAGTATCTCCTGTCCTATTTCGCGTATCTCTTCGTTGGTCTGCGCCTCGTCGAGCTTATCAAGAAGCTGTTCTATATTCATTGTTAGATTTCCTTTCTTTTCTGGCGTTTGATTTTGTCCCGCTATTATATCCTGTTGTCTGTCATTTGTGCGACACGGCCATGATAGTTACGCCGTTCGGCTGAAATTTCATAATGTAGACGCGCTCGCCGATGACCTTCCTGCGCTGCAGCCCGTCGAGCATCGGGCCGTGTATGCCGAGCT
This sequence comes from Synergistaceae bacterium, assembly GCA_030539135.1. Lineage (GTDB taxonomy): Bacteria > Synergistota > Synergistia > Synergistales > Synergistaceae > JAUNSQ01. The sequence continues at coordinate 11,193 of JAUNSQ010000033.1, forward strand.
CGCGCAGCGCCGAGCGGGCTTCGCTGTCTTCGATATTTTCGTTGAGCGCGAAGATGACCTGAAGACACATATTGGAGAATATCAGGCTCGCGTCGGGTGCATCCTTGGGTGAAGAGGAATAGGCCTCAGGGTCATAGAAGTATGACACTGATATGTTGTCGAGCTTGGCGCTGTCCTTTTGCCTCTTTAGCGTCATGATGATCGAGGTGTCGCGTGCTATTATGATGTCGCCGTTGGGGGCGACGCTCTTGCCCTCTTCAGTCTGGGTCGGCGACAGGCCTTTCGTTACGCGGGCCGACGCTTTGTTGAAGGCCTTGAGAAAGCTCGGAGCGGACACCTCAAGCCCGTTCGCGGCGAAGGCCGGCGCGGACAGCGACAATATGATAAATAGGACGGACAGGACTGTTTTTTTCATACGACACACCTCACAGCCCAGATTATATAGCAATTTTGCTGAATGAC
>JAUNSQ010000171.1 GCA_030539135.1 Synergistaceae bacterium
TTTGAAATTTGATAAGACAAATAGTTGGTGAAACAAAAATCTGAAAATCTTAAAGCCGCTGGTCACCGCGTGAAGTCATCGCGGTGAGACGGGCGAGATTGGCCTCCTGTCACCGCCCCTTTTTGTCTGCCCGCAATGGTTCTATCTCTTGTCTGCCCGTAGTGACTCCATACGGGCTAAGGTGGCTTTGACTTTCATACCCTAGAACATTAAAGACACCCTTGCCCGCATTAAAACTAGCGGGCAGACGGTCAAAATCAAAACCGTCGCGGTGAGACGGGCGGGGCTGATCACCCATAACGACACGCGCGGGAAGACGCGCCAGATAACGGCGGCGCATCATCCCGCGCGAAATTTCGCCCGCGTCGGATTTGATCACACTGTGTAAATATAAACGGGGAAGAGTAGACCTATAACTGCGCATACTTATAGTATGCCTTTCACTGAAACAAATCGTCATAATTCCAACCTCCCTTCTCGATAAACAAGATAGAAATTTTCTCTTTGCCGCCGCTTTACACTTCCTAAATAACACAAACGGGTCAAAATGGGTATGTCGTAAAGACGCCAAAACTTTTTGAGGGGGAAGTTTTCACGAAACAAGAACAATTTAACCATTGCTGTTAAATTTGCGGGGCGCGGAATTTTCGCGATTTTAATGCAATTTGCTGGAATTTGCTAAGAGTTTTTTACTTATTGACAGGGCGAAGATAACTCGCACGTTGATTTGTGTCCGCTTTTTTGTAAATAGGTGTGATGTGGACTGTCAGTATTCCAATATTTAGAGCATTCGATGTCGGCGGACATGGGCGCCGCGACACGAAAATGAGGCGGAGGGGAAGGCGTGTGTGTGCGTGACGCCGTCCCCTCGACGGGATGACTAGAGCAAGTCTTTCTTGATGTGTACGTCCGTCTGCGGGAAGGGTATCTCTATGCCCTCGGCGTTGAAGCGTTCAAATATCTTTTCACGCACGGCGCTGGCGGCCTCTTTGCCCCATATTTTCTTGAGGTCGATGAAGAACCAGGCCGTTATCTTTATCGAGCTGTCTTCAAAGTCCTCGAAGAATATCCTGAACTTAGGGCTTTTCAGCACGTCTTTGTCGTCTTCGAGCACCTCGCGGACGATGTCGAGCGCCCTCTTCACGTCGCTGTCGTATGCGACGGAGACGTTGACCTCTATCCTGTCCGTCGAGTCGTGGAGCGTGAGGTTGACGACGGGGCTCTCCTGCACTTTGGTGTTTGGTATCACGAGGTCGCGGCTCTGCTGGCAGCGGAGGACGGTGTTGTGTATGGTCATCTCGCGGACAAATCCCCTGTATTCCCCGATTATGACTTCGTCGCCGACCCTTATCTTCCGCTGGAAGATGAGCATCAGCCCGCTAAGGAAGTCGCCGAGTATCTTCTGCGTCCCAAAACCTATCGCGATGGCGAGGGCGCCGCCGAAGAAGGCGAAGGCCGTGACTGGTATGTTGAGGTGCCAGAGCGCGAAGAGCACGGCGAGCGCGAACCCAACGTAGATTATGAGCCTGTGTATTATGAGTATGTTGTGTCTGCTCCAGCGGCTGCGCTTCTCCTCGCGCCGCTTGACGAGATAGCCTATGAAGTATGTGACGATTATCCAGAAGGCAAATATCGCGAGCGAGGAGAAGAGTTTGCCGAGCGTCACGGGGTAGTCGCCGAAGTGGAAGAGCTCCTTTTGCAGCGTGGATTCCGTGTTGTCGTACCACATGCGGCGGACTTGCTTATCCGTCGGCTGCTTCCTCAATATCGACTGGACCTCGTCGTAGAGGTATCTGTACTGCGAGCGGACTACCGAGAGGTCGGAGACGTACCGCGTCTGACGCGCGTCGCGGTCTTCCATGCTCTCCATGAACGCCTCGAGCATGACGCGGTCGGCGTCGGATATCTTGACCATCGGGTTGAGGAAGCGTCTCTCGGCCTCGTCTTTGGTCTCTCTGATGCGGGTTCTCGTCACGTTGCAGTATTCGAGCTGCTTTTGCAGCTCGGACAGCAGGTATTCTGTTTTGTCGAGGAGGGCTTTCTCCTTCTTGATGTCGAGGCGGCCCTCTATGAGGTCAGCGATAGTGTTCCAGACCACGCGCATTGAGAGCTGGAACTCGGCCATGTTGAGCGCGGAGTTGGCGTCGCGCTCTATCAGCGCCACTTCGGAATCGAGGTAGAATTTCGTCGCTTCGCTGGCGTTCAGGGCATTTGCCCTCTGTTCGCTGAGTTTGGCGTACTGCTTGTCCATTTTTTCTATATCGGAGTAGAGCTCGCTGGTCTTCTTGAATATTTTGCCGTCCAGTAATTTGAAGTCGCTTTCCTCGGATTTGACGTTCGCCCTTATCTTGTCGAGCAGGGGCTCTATGACCGCGAGTTTGGATTCTATCTCCGCGATCGCGGAGGTCGAGAGCTCGGTGACGGACCGGTAGTAGACGTGGAGGATCATAGCGTCTTCGAGCTGCGCCTTGATCTCCTTCATCTCTAGGTTGAGCATGAGCATATCCCCGTCGTTGTCCTCTATCTTCGAGGCGGTGAGGCGGTATTTCCTCTCAAGCAGATCTCTCTTCTGCATCGCGTTCTGCAGTTCGTCCTTCGCGTCGGCCAGCGACTTTTGCTGGCGCTCCAGCTCTTTGTGGCAGTTGTCCACGTCCTCCATGAAATCGAGGTATTCGAGGAAGTTGAAGGGCGGCTCCCTCTTAGCTATGCGCGAGACCCGTTCATCGTCGGGCAGCGCTATGTTGAGCATGGAGCCGTGTCGCTGGAGGAAGTAGAGGCCGTGATATGTGTTCACCATGTCGTCAAGCACAAGTTCGTAATCGAGGACGCGCGACTTGGGGATATTGTTCTGCCGCGCTATGCCGACTTCGATGGTGCGCATCTTCTTGAGCTCTTCGACGATGCCCTTCGCCCTTTCGAGCGGGGCCGTCTGATA
>JAUNSQ010000172.1 GCA_030539135.1 Synergistaceae bacterium
TCCCAACGGACTCGGAGGAGGTCAGCATCTGCGTGGCCGGGTTCACGGACGCGGCGCGCGTGCCTCTGGGCATCATCAATAAGGGTCTGTCGATGGTGACTGAGGACGAGAAGCGCGGCATGACGATGAACTATACCATCATGAACCCATATAAATATACGACGGCCGACGTGATTTATAAGTACCGCCTGCCGCTGTTCCTCCTCTCGCTGCTGACCACCTCGTTCGCCGTCTTCAAATATAACAGCGGGAAGAAGCTCAAGGCCGCGTATGAGCAGGAGAAGGCGGCCCTCGCGCTTGCCGAGCTGGCGAGCGCGGCGAAGGGCAGCTTCATGTCGAAGATGTCCCACGAGATACGCACGCCGCTCAACGCGGTCATCGGATACAACACGATAGCCCGCAGCGAGATGGCGGAGGCGGACGACGACGCCTCGCGCAGGCAGGCGGAGATGCGTGTCATGGACTGTCTGATGAAGAGCGATATAGCGTCGAAGCATCTGCTGGCTATCATCAACGACGTGCTGGATATGTCGGCGATAGAGAGCGGAAAGATAAAACTCGCGAGGGAGCGGTTCGACTTCAAGGGGCTCATCTCCTCGCTGACCACGATATTCTACTCTCAGGCGACGGCGAAGGGCGTGGAGTTTGAAGTCGTCCTCGACACGCTGACGGAGGAGTGGTTCGTCGGAGACCAGGTGCGGACGAACCAGATATTGACGAACCTGCTTTCGAACGCGATGAAGTTCACGCCCGAGGGCGGGACGGTGAGGCTGACGATATGCCAGCCCGAGGCCGCTGAGAACGCCGCGCATATCCATTTTGAGGTTGCGGACACGGGCATAGGTATGTCGAAGGATTACCTAGAGCATATATGGAAGCCGTTCGAGCAGGCGGACTCGTCTATCTCGCGGCGGTTCGGCGGCACGGGGCTGGGGCTCTCGATAACGAAGAGCCTCGTCGATCTGCTGGACGGTACGATAAGCGTGGAGAGCGAACCCGGGGATGGCTCGACCTTCTTCGTGGACATCACGTTTGAGAGGACGGAGCAGCCGCAGAACGCCGACACCTATGATTTCAACTCCATCAACGCGCTTGTAGTGGACGACGACGCCAGCACATGCGACTATTTGAAGCTGCTCTTCGGACGCTGCGGGGCGCGATGCTCGGCCATCACTTCCGGCGCCGGGGCGATAGAGGCGTTCGCCGCCGCGAAGGACAGGGGCGAGCCGTTCACGCTCTGCCTCGTAAGACTGGCGTATGCCTAGGATGGACGGGATAGAGACGATAAAGCATATCAGGGGCGTGGCGGGAAACGACATCCCCATCATCGTGATAACCGCCTATGATTTTTCAGAGATAGTGGACAGGGCGGCGGAGGTCGGAGTGAGTATGTTCATCGCGAAGCCGCTCTTCCAGTCGTCGCTCTTCAACCTCCTCGCGAACATCTGCGGAAGACCGAACACCGATAAGATAAGAAAGTCGAGCGTCGCGTTCGACGGCGGAGGCGCTCGGGTGCTCCTCGCCGAGGACAACGTGATGAACATGGAGATAGCGAAGGAGATACTCGAATCCGCGAACCTCGTTGTTGACTGCGCGTGGAACGGGCAGGAGGCTGTCGAGAAGTTCGAGGACTCGCGGGTCGGCACGTACAAGGCTATACTAATGGACGTGCAGATGCCAGTGATGGACGGGCACAAGGCGACGCGCGCGATACGCGCCTCCATACACCCTGAGGGCAAGACTATACCGATAATCGCGATGACCGCCGACGCTTTCGCCGAGAATGTAGCCGAGGCGATGGAGTCGGGGATGAACGACCATATTTCAAAGCCGATAGATATCTCGGTGCTGTTCAGCACGCTGAGAAAATATATTTAAACGGGACGGGAGCGATAGGCGATGTCGATAGAATGCGGCGGCGTTACGAAAGAGAACATAAACGAATTTTGCAGCGAGGCTCATTTCATCTCCGACGTGATAGTGAAATACTGCGAGTATGAGGACAGATACCGCCAATACTCGGCCTCGCCCGTATCAAACGAGCATCTGATGCTCAGCGTGCTATCGCTGAAGACGGGGCTTGAGACGAAGATACAGAACTTCATCAGGAGATATAAGATAACGTCGTCGAGGGAGTCGGTCGATTACAAACTCTTCTACTTCGACCTGCATGACTTCATAGCGAAATTAGAGACAGAAGAGTAAGGAAAAGTCAAAGCCACCTTTCACCGCAGCATCCCGCCCTCCGTCTGGCCGCAACGGTTCAATGCGGCCCAAGGTGACTTTAAGGTCTTAAGGTCAAAGCCGCTCTAGCCCATCCGAAAACGCATCGGAAATGCTTCGCGTCCTATGGTGATTGGTTATGTCAGCTAACGCTGACAGGCCGCTGGTGTAACTACCAGCCGACCGACACAAAACACAAGAACGGTGTTTTGGTCGTCTGGCCGTCGCGAGCATAGAGTCACTGCGGGCAGACAGGTGGAAAATCGTCCGATGTGTTTTGATTGTCTGGCCGCAACGTTTCAATGCGGCCCAAGGTGTCGTTAAGGTCTTATGTTTTTGCCTTGCCTTATATCGTATCCGATAAGTCGTTCCAGTATGGGTTAGTTTTTTCTATAAGTTGTATTTTCCAAGCCCTATTCCATTCTTTCAATCTTTTCTCTTCCGCGATAGCTTGCGCCATAGTATCGTAATACCCATACCATACAAGCAGGTGTGTCCCGTTTTGTTTTGAAAATCCATCGACCTGATTTTCTTTATGCTGAGTAATGCGGACTGACAAATCAGACGTTACGCCGATATAAATTGCTCCGTTGCGTTTGTTTGCCAATATGTAAACAGCAGGCTGCTTTTCCATTTTGCTGCCTCCAATGAAAGTGTGTGTTCGATTATAGATGATGGGGATAGGTATTGGAAGTCAAGGTCAAAG
>JAUNSQ010000173.1 GCA_030539135.1 Synergistaceae bacterium
TAGACCAATACCAAATTCAGCGATGTTATAGCATTTCTCATCGTGGAAATTTTCGAGTATCTGGCTAAACTTTTCCGCGCTCTTGCCGCCAGATATCTCTGTCGCAAATCCGTTTCGAATTTCTACTGTAATAGGAGCGTCCAGCGGGCCCACCAACGGCAGACTTCCGTCGATAACCAGCGTTCCATTTGTCGTCCCCGACGTCGGCCCGATATTTGCCTCAACGCTCATAGAGCGGAATTCGCCGGGTTTGTGCGCCAAAAGGTCAAGGCCGCGGCCTTTCATTCCAACGCCGCTAAACGTGATATCTGTGCCGCCCGGCGCAGTGCAATGAATCTCTTTCGCGTCTGTAAGTTCAGCGGCAACCTGATGGATATAAGGTGAAATAGCCACAAAGTCGGGCGTGATCATAGCGGACGTCAAGTCTGTCATTTGAGGGTCAGGGATGTTAAGCACACGGGCACCGGCCTTCTGTGCCTCGGTCCGCGCGTTTGTCTGAGACAGCGAATGTGTAGTCATGATAATGATCACATCGGACGCTTTCATCGCCGCGCTAATAGGTTCCGGCGGTTCCTGTCCACCCGCGCTCTGGCTTCCGATAAGCGCCATCGCCACGCTTCCGTGGACTTCGTCTGTAACGACTTTCCTGACAGCCTGAGCCATTTCTAATTTGTTATCGTCTGTAATAATCAGTGTTCTCTCGTTCTGCTGCACATTTGCGCAAACGTGTACGAGTTTCTGCGCGCCTTCATACAAAGTTGGCATGAGAAAAACCTCCGTATCTCAAATATTGAAATTGCGGGCCATAAGTCCTAATTTAATCTAGGATATACGGCCCGCTGTTGTATTTAATACTTATAGAGCGCCTCTCCGTCTTTGAAGATGGTCTCGCCGTCTATTACCAACGTCTGCTTGTACATCAGGCCGTCAAAGTGCATAGGAGCAAGGATCTCTCCGCCAATCAGCGTACTCGTACCGATTCCGATATGCGCCGTGCCGTAGGTGCCTTCGTCTTCCAGATCGAGGCCGCAGATACGGCAGTGGGGGTTGAGTCCTACCGCGATTTGAGCGATGTTGTAGACTGCTTCATTATGCTGTTTGTCCATCATATACTTGATCTTCTGAGCCTGTTTCCCGCCTTCAACGTTGACGACCTTGCCCTTTTCAACCATGAACTTAACTGGTTCGCTGAGAACTCCGATTTCAAAGTACGGAATACTCGCGTCTGCGACAATGATTCCCTCGGCCGATCCCGTAACAGGAGATACGCTGGACTCGATATCAGGGCATGTCGTGAATTCGCCGGGGTTTCTAGCCAAACCTGTGTGGGCATTGCCGGGACGGCCGGAGATATCCGCCGTAAGGTCTGTGCCGCCGGGCGTTGTAAGGTGGATCTTGCTGCCTGCGCTCCATATCTCGCCCATCTTCTTGCAGCGGGCCGCTAGAGCTTCAAAGTCAGCTTCGATTCCTCCGAATATGAACATATCATCGCTGAACGCCGTCATGGAAAGCACACGGGCTCCGCGCTGCAACGCCGCTTTGACTGCCGGGGCGTGGGTGATGGAACGGGTTACCGGCATGAACATAACGTCAGCTCCTGTCATAGCGTCTACTACGCACTGTGTAGGCTGCTGTCCGTCTACTTCCCTTGGGGGCATCGTGATAACGCTCACCTGATCCGTGATACGGTAGGCCGCTTCCGCGACGCACTTCGCTACATGCTGCTGGGGAAAGTCTGTGACAATCAATACTCTTTCGTTCGGCTGCAGGTTCGCGCAATATTCAACAACTTTTTTGGCTCCTTTTGCCATCATTACTTCTTTCATTTTCTTTTCCTCCTATATGATATTGATATAAGTTTTGTTGCTTCCGTTATAACTAAAACATTTCAGGTGGAACAAAATGTTCTGACGCCGGCAGGTCTATGCCGCCGCAAACTATTTTTTCTGGTAGCGCTGCGCCATCTGACAGAGGCGTTTAACGGCGTCCACCGCGGCAAGGTGATCCTGTGAGAAGTTCAAGCGCACGTAATTCTCAAGGCTGCGGCCAAACTCCGTACCAGGGGTCACTATAACGTTGGCTTGGCTGCGACACAGCTTAACGAACTGACTCAGCGTCACGTTCAGCTCAGGAAGCTCGACGAATAGATAACTTCCGCCTTCCGTTGGGCGGGCCCAGCAGCCCGGATACTGTGAGATAACGTCAAGGAGGTCGTCGCGTATCGCTCTGTGTTCTTTGATACGGCCGCTCATCCATTCCTTAGCTTCTGAGAACCATCCCCAGAACGCCGCCTGACAGTAGCCCGCCGCGCGAAGCGATACGATCGCCTGCAGCTTTTCCATGCGCGCAATAATGTTCGGCGAGCCGTAAGCTACGCCAAGACGGAACCCGCTGAGCGACTCCGTCTTCGAAGGCCCGATGATCGTGACAAGCTCCTCGGGACGTTCCGGCAGAGCGCGCAGATGCGTGTACGTCAATTTTTCGTCAAGGAGCTGGCGGCTGTAAAGCTCATCGGCTATTACGGCCACGTTATACTTCTTCGCCAAGCGGCCGATCTCTTTGACTTCCTGCGGTGAATAAATGACTCCCGTCGGGTTGTTCGGGTTGGAATAGAGAAAGACCTTTACTCCATCCTTGAACGCCTCTTCGAGCGAGGCGAGGTCGAGGCCGGAATAATGCTCCGTGTCGCGCCAATGGATAGGAACGTAAACTATCTCGCCGTCAAAAAATTCAACGAGCTTGTGGTTGGCAAAATAATCCGGCTCGATGATAGCGACCTTGTCTCCGCGGCCTATCAGGGCGCCCATCGCCAGGAACAGCGCACCCTGCGTTCCTGGCGTCAGGATGATCTCAGAATTTGGGTTTACCGGAGCTCCGCTGAACTCAGCCAACTTCGCCGCAAGGTATTCGCGGATATCCGAT
>JAUNSQ010000034.1:0-2736 GCA_030539135.1 Synergistaceae bacterium
CGTGAGGATATCGTACGCTCCGTTGCACGACGGGTCAAGGTCTTCCTTCTTTATCGGCATCTCGGCGATCAGCACTGTGACGCTCGCCCCCTGCGGGTCGTAATCCTGTTTGGAGATGTTGAGGACGTGCGCGCCTATCATGTCGCTCACGTCGCAGAGTATATTGGTGAGGCGGTCAGCGTTGTACTGGTCGTCGATGTACTTAACGTACTCGTCCTTCTCGCGGTCGGTCTTCGCGTAGCATACGTCGTAAATGTTAAAGCTCAGTGTCTTTGTAAGATTATTAAAGCCATACAGCTTTATCTTGTCTGATATCTTCTTTTCCTCGGCCATTTCGGCATGCCCCTTCCATTGAAAGCGATTTCTACGGCCCGTTTCGAGCCATAAAAAAACAACCATTTGCCCGCGCACGCGCAGACAGAATGATTGTACCTGAATGATCCCTACTTTATTTGTTTATGACGCTATGCAAACTGGTAGTTTTATTTGAGCCTATACAGTAATAAATTACTTTTACTGCTCATGTCGACCATTCACAAGTACAAACTTATGAACACAATTTCGCGGAGGTCCTCCGCAGCAAAATTTGGGCTCTCGCCCATCAACACGATATCACAATCGCTAGTTCGGCATTCGACCCGGCTGTCCGTATGGCCTTTTTTCACTGAAAGATCCAGTTAGGTCTGTGTATCTTAAATGCTTGAAATAGTTTGTGATGATAGACTTAAATATCCTACCCTCCTAGATTACGCTATCACGAGATGAGTTTTACCATACCATACTTCTAATGTCAACGAGTTCAATACATATAGCGAGGCGTCATTCTTTTACGAACCGCACGGAGGCGGCGATATGGGAGAAGAATTTTTTATAGCCCGCGCAGAGATAGTTTTTATATTTTCCGTCCGCTGTCGGCAGAAATCTATCCTTCGGGCAGCCTCCGCGGCAGAGCGGGAGCCAGCGGCATTCTTCGCACTCTTGCGTGAGCTCCGCCTTGTGCGTTCCAAAAGCGCGATTGCTCTCCATGAGTTCGTCAAGAGGCGAGTCCATGATGTTCCCAAGCCTGTATTCGTCGAACGTGTACCGGTCGCAGCTATAGAGCGAGCCGTCGGCTTCGAGCGACGCCGTGTGTCCGCACACAGCCTCGTGGACGCAAATCCCAGCAGGGCGGCCCGTCATGTTTCCTATCGCGGCCTCAAACATCTGGACAAATTTTTCCCCTACGTCGCGCGACGCCCAGATATCGAAAATCTTACAGAGGAAATCTCCGTAGCTTTCGGGGCTGACGCTCTGCGGCGTGACGGAAATATCTTCGTCGGCGGTATGAATGCCGGGAGGCACGGTGATTAGTTCGCCGCCGCGCTCGACGACCGGCAGAAATTGAATGAAGTCGCTTAACGAACTGGCAAGGTCGTAGACCTCCGCTGGATGCCCCGCGTTCACGGAGTTCACTGTCGCCAGCACGTTGAAAGGGACGCCGAATTTTTTGAAGAGCCGCGCCGCGTCGATTGCCCGCGAGAACGAGCCGTCGCCTTTTACGCCCTTCCTGTTCGCGTCGTGCAGTTGCTCTGGGCCGTCTACGCTAAGGCCAACCGCGAATTTGTTGTCGCGCAGGAATGCGCACCACTCTTCGTCGATGAACGTGCCGTTGGTCTGGATGTTGTTGAGTATCTTGCGGCCAGTGCCGTATTCGCGCTGGAGCTCCATCGCGCGGCGGTAGAAGTCCAGCCCGCGCAACGTGGGCTCCCCGCCGTGCCACGCGAACTCGACAGCCGCACGGCGGCCGTGGATGCGAATGTTCTCGCTGATATACCTCTTGAGCACGTCATAGCCCATAGACTCCGTTCGCCCGAAGAGTTTGTCTTTCCCTATGTAATAGCAGTATGAACAGCGCAGGTTGCAGGCCGAGCCGACCGGCTTGGCCATTATTGCGTAGGCGCGTGTGTCGGAGACTCCCAACCTACCTCTTCCTGCGTCTTGCGGAGATGAACGCCGCGAGCGGGAAGAGCGCGAGCGCGAATATCGAGGCTCCCGTGGAACATCCGCCGGAGGAGGAAGACGTCTCTTTCTCTTTGACGCGGCTGAATTCCGCTCCGTCGTCCGTTCCTATCTCGTCGGCTATGGCGGCGTTGAGGCGCGAGTTAAGCTCAAGCAGCTTGTCCGAGCTTGCCGTTCTCATATCCTCCGCTATGTTATGCAGCTCTTCCGGGTCTGTGTTGAGGTCGAAGACTTCAACGTCGTTGTTTGTAAAAAGTTCATCCAGCGTCTTCGGCGTGTTGAACCCAGTTGGGCTGAAGTAACGCGCGAACTTCCATCCGTCGTTCGTCACTATCCCGCGGACGATGCCGCGCTTTTGGGTGGTGAGCGGCGCGGTCTTATATGACGTGAGCGAGCTGTCGATCACGGAGAGCAGGCTGCACGCGAAGAGCGCGTCGCCGCGCACCGAGGTCTCCGTTTTGTTTATAAGAGGCAGCAGGTTCTTTCCGGGCAGCCCTTCGGCTATCGCGTCTTTGCTCGCCGCGCCGGATATCTCGACAAACGTCTTAGCGAGATCGACGTGGCTCGTGAGCGCCGCGCAGTCGCCAGAGGCAACGCCCGGGTAGTAGATCATCAGGGGGACGTGTATATTGTTCTCATACATGTTGTTGCCCTTGCCGTCGAGCCGATGCGAACCCTGGAGCTCACCGTGGTCGCTCGTCATTACGATGACGGTGTTGTTCATCATGCCAAGTGACT